>NZ_JBSVEM010000002.1:0-300297 GCF_056312285.1 Pseudoalteromonas sp. ABE4_541 | reverse complement strand
CAGAAGCGGAGGCAAAAGCCCAAGCAGAAAAAGAAGCCGCAGAGCAAGCGGCGCGTGAAGAAGCCGAGCGTCAACGCATAGCGGCAGAAGCCGAGGCAAAAGCCCAAGCAGAAAAAGAAGCGGCAGAGCAAGCGGCGCGTGAAGAAGCCGAACGTCAACGCTTAGCGGCAGAAGCGGAGGCAAAAGCCCAAGCAGAAAAAGAAGCCGCAGAGCAAGCGGCGCGTGAAGAAGCCGAGCGTCAACGCATAGCGGCAGAAGCTGAGGCAAAAGCCCAAGCAGAAAAAGAAGCGGCAGAGCAAGCGTCAAAAGAAAAACCGAAAAAAGAAGGCTTCTTCTCTCGTTTAAAGAAGGGGTTACTGAAAACCAAAGTAAATCTTGGATCGGGGATCGCGTCAATTTTTAAAGGAAAGAAAATTGATGATGATTTATTTGAAGAACTTGAAACCCAGTTATTAACCGCAGATCTTGGTGTAGATACCACCATGAAGCTGATTGATAATTTAACTGATGCAGCGGATCGTAAGCAGCTAAAAGACGGTGACGCTTTATATGAGCTGATGAAGCAAGAAATGGCCGAGATGCTAAAAGAAGCTGAGCAGCCACTCGTTATCCCTGAAAATAAAAAACCGTTTGTTATTTTGATGGTTGGCGTGAATGGAGTTGGTAAAACGACCACTATCGGTAAACTTGCAAAGCAATTCCAACAACAAGGTAAGTCAGTGATGCTGGCTGCAGGTGATACCTTTAGAGCTGCGGCAGTTGAACAGCTGCAAGTGTGGGGCGAACGAAATGATATTCCAGTTGTGGCACAACACACTGGCGCAGATAGTGCCTCAGTGGTTTTTGATGCATTCCAAGCGGCAAAGGCACGTAATGTGGATGTATTAATTGCTGATACAGCCGGACGTTTGCAGAATAAAGACAATTTAATGCAAGAACTTGAGAAAATCGCCCGAGTCATGAAGAAACTTGATCCAGATGCGCCACATGAAGTGATGTTAACGATTGATGCAGGTACGGGGCAAAATGCAATTAGTCAAGTGAACCTATTTAATCAAGCGGTTGGTTTAACGGGGATCACGTTAACTAAGTTAGACGGAACTGCTAAAGGTGGGGTGATCTTTGCTGTAGCAGATAAGTTCCAAGTGCCTATTCGTTACATTGGTGTAGGTGAAGGCATTGATGATCTGCGTACCTTTAAAAGCGATGACTTTATAGACGCGTTATTTAGCAACGACGATGAGTAATAAATTGAGGGAGTGTATGCTCCCTTTCTTTGGTCTAAAAAACAATTATAAGCAGGCCTAACATGATCAAATTTGAGCAAGTCAGTAAAACCTACCCTGGCGGTCACAGAGCACTTGAAAAAGTGAGCTTTGAATTGGCCAATGGTGAGCTAGCATTTTTGACCGGTCACAGTGGCGCGGGTAAAAGTACGTTATTGAAATTGATCAGTGTTATGGAGCGTCCTTCCGCCGGGCGTGTTTCTATTAATGGTGTTGATTTAAATACGGTAAGCAATCGGCAGATCCCGTATGTTCGTCGAGATATTGGTATTATTTTTCAAAATCACCGTTTACTCGAACGCTACAATGTTTTTGATAATGTTGCGTTGCCTTTGGTGATTGAAGGCATGCATCATAAGCATATTACGAAACGAGTACACGCTGCTTTGGATAAAGTCGGGCTATTGGACAAAGTGCGTTGCCAGCCAAGTACGTTATCGGGTGGTGAGCAGCAACGTGTCGGTATTGCTCGCGCGATAGTAAACTCCCCTCCATTACTGCTTGCAGACGAACCAACGGGTAACCTTGATCCTGAATTATCGATGGAGATCTTACGCTTATTTGAGGATTTCAACCGACATGGTACGGCTGTGCTCATTGCAACGCACGACCTCGGGTTGATTGCACGCATGAAATATCGCAGTTTAACGCTTAATCATGGCCGCATGAGCCAAGATCCTTTGAAGGAGGCGGGGATATGAGTTTGCTATTCAAAGGTCGAGATGCGCAGACTAGTAGCCAAAATAAGTCTTGGTTGATGAAAACTTACTTTTTTGTAGTGACGGTCCTAAGACAAGGTGTCAATAGCTTAGGTGAGATGTGGCGAACGCCTATGGCGTCTTTAATGACGATTTTAGTACTGGGTTTGAGTCTAACCTTGCCTGCAACCTTGTACATAGTGGTAAAAAACGTCCAGCAGGTTAGTAGCGGATTTAATGATGCGGCTGAGATCTCACTATTTGTAAAAGAGTCAATGACTGAGCAGCAAACACAAACACTCGTGAAGCGCTTGGGGCTCTACCCTGAAGTGGAGCAGGTGAAACTGATTTCTAAATCGCAAGCTTTGGATGAATTTAAGCGTGTGTCTGGGTTTGGCCAAGCGTTGGATTATTTGGAAGAAAACCCGCTACCTAATGTCGTATTGGTTACACCTACCAGCCGTTATCGCAAACCACAAGCTGCACAACAGTTGCTGGATAAGCTTGAAAAAGAACGCGAGGTGGAATTTGGTAAACTCGATATTGAGTGGTTAGAACGCCTGAATGCACTTTTGAGCTTATTAAAAGAGAGTGTCGTGACTATTGCACTATTACTACTCAGTGCGGTGATTTTAATTATTGGTAATACCATACGCTTATCGATAATGGATAAAAAAGAAGAGATCCAAGTACTGAAACTTGTTGGCGCGACTAATACCTTTATTCATACTCCATTTATCTGGACTGGTATATGGTATGGCATTGTGGGTGGATTGGTGGCTTTCATTAGCGTTGCTTTGATGCTTTGGTGGTTAGAGTCGGCGGTAGCTATGGTTGCAGGAGTCTACCAAAGCTCATTTGTGTTGCTTGGCTTGAATGCTAATGAACTTTTGATTCTTTTGCTTTTGGCGATAGTGTTAGGATTTGGAGGATCGTTTTTATCAGTTCACCGCTATATCAAAGACATAGAGCCAGATAAGGTTTGACCGCGCTGTTTTATCCTTCGTAAAAGGACAATATTTACCTTTTGACAAGGCTATGTTTTGTCATAATTAAGTCATGCGAGCACATTACTACTTGATGAATATCAGGATGTGCTCTCATCATTTCTAATAATTATTTAATAAAAATCAATCATTTAAATTTAAGATGAAAATTTTTAGAAAAAGCTTGCTTTTTCTTCGAGAAAAATATTATAGTCGCATTAGCACTCTTGATTGAAGAGTGCTAATATGGACTGAAAGATTTATCACTGAGGTGAAAAATGAGTAAAGATTTATATGCATTAGCACTGACAACAAGCCAGCAAAGCGCAAGTTTAGATGGTTACTTACAGACAGTAAGCGCCATACCTATGCTTGATGCCGAGCAGGAAAAGGTGTTGGCCACTCGCCTTCAACAAGAAGGGGATCTGGAAGCAGCTAAACAACTCATCGTTTCTCACCTTCGCTTTGTTGCCCACATTGCAAAAAGTTATGCTGGATATGGTTTACCACAAGCGGACCTTATCCAAGAGGGTAACATTGGTCTGATGAAGGCTGTTAAACGTTTTAATCCTGAAGTCGGTGTTCGATTAGTATCTTTTGCAGTGCATTGGATTAAGGCTGAAATTCATGAATACGTTCTGAAAAACTGGCGTATTGTGAAAGTCGCTACGACCAAAGCACAACGTAAATTATTCTTCAACTTACGCAAAAACAAAAAGCGTTTGGGTTGGTTTAACCAAGAAGAAGTAACTACAGTAGCTAATGAGCTTGGTGTGAGTGAAAAAGAAGTACGTGAAATGGAATCACGTATGAGTGGCCAAGACATGGGTTTTGATCTTAGCCAAGATGAAAATGATGATGCGCCATCAACAAGCTTTTCACCAGTTCAATATCTAACAGATACAAGTAGTGACCTAGCTGATGTTGTTGAAGAAGAGCAGTGGCAAGAGCAATCTCAAAACCGCTTGTTCCGAGCATTGAAAACTTTGGACGAGCGCTCGCAAGATATTATTAGTGCACGTTGGTTAGCTGATGAGAAAGCAACCTTGCAAGATCTTGCTGCAAAGTACAATGTGTCTGCTGAACGTGTTAGACAATTAGAAAAGTCAGCAATGAAAAAGCTGCAAACAGCGATGAGCTAATTTCCAGATTTGTGAAAAAGCCGCTAACTTGTTAGCGGCTTTTTTGTGCTTGTCATTTATTTTGAGCTTACAAGTGTTCGCTAGTTTGATTATAATGCGTCTTCAATTATGAGGAGACAACATTTTGTTAGCAGTATTACGCGTGATAGCAATGGCATTGTTCATTATTTTTAGCTGTGCTTTTGGCTTATTGCTTTGCTTAGTTCGCCCTTTTCACCCTAATAATGTACACACAATCGCTCGTTGGTTTGGAAAAATGTCGCGTGTGATAGGTGTTAAACTGGAAGTAAGTTATCACCCTGACAGCATCAATGTTGGGCCATCTGTATATGTGGCCAACCACCAAAATAACTATGATCTTTTCACCTTACCAGCGGTTGTACCAGAGAAAACAGTGAGTATGGGTAAAAAGAGCCTGAAGTGGATCCCATTTTTTGGTCAGCTATATTGGTTATCAGGCAACATTTTGATTAACAGAAGCAATCGCACGAAAGCGATGGGAACTTTGGGTAAATCAACGCTGAAAATTAAACAAAAAGGGCTATCTATTTGGATGTTTCCAGAAGGTACGCGAAGTTATGGTCGTGGTTTATTACCCTTTAAAACTGGCGCATTCCATACCGCCATGAATGCAGAGGTACCAATAGTACCAGTGTGTATGAATAGTACCAGTGATTGTATTAAACTAAACCGCTGGGATAATGGTACAATCTACATTGATATTTTGGCGCCTGTAAATCTTGATAAAGAGATCAGTGCGCGTGAGCACGCGAAAACGGTCCACAAACAAATGGCGGAACGCATCGCTCAACTTGATGTGAAAGTGAGAGAAAATAATGGAAAATTGGCGCGAAATTAGTGAAGACATCGTTGAGTCGCTTATTGAAGATGGCTCTGCGACAGATAAGCTCTATGAAGTGGAGCATCACTTTGTATGTGAAGACTTCAAAAAGTTAGAAAATGCGGCTTTGGCGGCATTTAAATTGGGTTACGATGTAGAAGATCCAGCAGAGCTAGAGTTAGAAGATGGTTCTAAAATTTGGGGTTTTGATGTTGTTGTTGAAGCTGAACTTGACGCCGATGTCATTATGGAAGATGTTGATAAGCTCGCGGTATTGGCTTTAGAGCATGGCGTCGAATATGATGGCTGGGGCACTTACTTTCAAGAATAGCCGTTTCTAATGCATTGATGTTAAGTGCAAATAATACTTTGCACTTAACAGCTTTATTGCACTTTTCTAGTAGTTAATCATTATTTAATTGGTAAAATATAGACTCTAAGGGTCAAAAAGTGCTATTAATCGTACTTGTTGTCGTCTAAAATTGATCCTGCTATGCGAGTTACATTGCCAATTTCTGAGCTAAAACCAGGCATGTTTGTGGACAGTGTTCATAAACAGCGCTCGGATGCGGGTGTCAAAATCAAATCGCGAGGGATGGTTCGAGATATCGCAATAATTGAGAAGTTATCTGCTGAGGGCGTGTTAGAACTCAATATTGACTTTTCCCTCAGTGAAATAGCCATTCCTGAAAAATATCGACAACAAATTGAGAAAAAAGCGCGTACCAAACCACAATCAGTTACTCGTGATTCGCCACTAAGGCGCCGAAGTCGAGCGCTACAAGAAGAACCAAATAAGCCTAGAGCTCGCCGTGCGAAAAAAAATGATGAACCAGCGTCTCTTGAAAAAGAGTTTGCTTTTGCCAGCCAAGCTTTTGAGCTCCATAACCGAAAAATACAAGGCCTGTATGGCGATATTACATCGGGCATGAAAATCGACGTTGGGTTGATCAATGAGATCAGTAAAGAGATCGTTGACTCAGTACTTCGAAACTCAAATGCGATGGCTATTCTAACTCGGCTACAGGATAAAGAAGGCTATAACTGGCGTCACATGATCAACTGCGCCATTTTGATCAGTGTATTTGGTAAATACTTAGGTTTATCCTTATCACTGATCCAGCAATTAGCAACGGGTGCGATGTTGCATGACATTGGGCATGCTCGCTTACCTCAAGGTTTGGTGAATAAGCAAGATCAGCTCAACGAGCTGGAATATAAGGCCGTAAAAAAGCATGTGGTGCACTCTCTGGGACTCATTAAAGGTGAAGTTGGTGTTACCCCCATGATCATGGATATGGTCGTCAACCATCATGAACGATTAGATGGCAGTGGTTATCCAAGACGTTTGAAGGGGATGCAGATCAGCAAAGCAGCGAGGATCATGGCAATTGTCGACGTTTATGATGCGATGACATCGGAGCGTCCCTATCAGCAAGGAGATGAGCCTGTTCATGCCCTGCGTTATTTATTATCAAATAAAGAGAAGTTTGACCCTGAACTAGTTCAGCGCTTTATAAAATGTTTGGGTGTACATCCTGTAGGGACCATTGTTAAGTTAACTAATGAGCGTTTAGCGTTGGTATTGGAAGGTAACCAAAAGGCGCCAACTTCACCTCATGTCAGGGTATTTTATAACACCAAGCATATGCATCACATTACAGCCAAAGAGTTAGATTTAAGTAGTTTGGACAATAATGATGTGAAAATTATCGCAAGCGTTCGGCCGCTAGATTATCAAATTAATTTATCTCGTTTATTAAAAGAGCACTTGTTGGTTTAGACTTTTTACATTGTGCGCGTTTTTGCAATTTTTGTGACATCATCGCTCCAAATAAACAGCTCATCGTTAATGTCAACCACAGTAAACTGCCTTTCTCAGAGTGCAATGCAAAGCAGCAACTTGCTAAAGAAACCAGTGAGCCCAAAATGCAGCCTAGCCAATATGAGCTGATGGGGTTGTCGCATTGGCCTGCGTTATGGCAAGCGCAATATGTCGCTCTACACCAAAAGTAAACACTTATTCCCGAAAATAGTAACGCATTGAGTATCAGAAGTAACATAATTGAATCACCTTTTCAGCTTGGTAAAGAGAGTTTAAGGGATAGCATTACTCGAGTCAATGCAAATGAGAATTAATATCAAATGCGGTTTTTTGCTATTTTCTATCTAATTAGGAAACTGTTTTTTATCTTTTGATTGAAAAGTGTTCATTTGATTAGAGTTATATCTCTAATTTAAAGCTTTTTTTATGAGTTTTAGGTAGTGTGACAGCGTTTTAAAAATGTGAATTTACACATGGGATTGAAAAATGTCTGTATTTAAGAAAACTGTATTAGCATCAAGTTTGATGCTTGTTTCTTCACACGCTTTTGCTGCGGCTTTTCAACTGGCGGAGCAAAATGTATCAGGTCTAGGTCGTGCTTATGCAGGTGAAGCATCAGCTGCTGATGATGCATCTGTGGTTGCACGTAACCCGGCTTTAATGAGTCAGTTTGATACTGCGCAAGTCAGTATCGGTGCGATGTTCGTGGAGCCAGATGTAAGCTTACGTGGTACATCTACAAATAATGGTGTGTCTCCGAGCGCCTTAGATGAATCAAGTATTGCGCCAAATGCAATTGTACCTGCCGCCTATTTTACAACACCGCTCACTGATAAAGTATCTGTGGGTATGGGGTTATATTCTCAGTTTGGCTTGGCCACAGAGTTTGCAAATGATTACGCTGCTGGACAGCTTGCGGGTGAAACTGAAATTGTGACCGTCAATGCCAATCTAAGTGCATCTTATAAAGTGTCAGACGTATTGACCGTTGCCTTAGGCATCAATCATGTATACGCCGATGCAAAGATTATACGTACATTTGGTGCTTCTCCATTGCCGGTGCCAGCGCAAACCCAAGCGGTTCACTTGGAAGGAGATGACACAGGCTATGGCTGGAATCTTGGTTTAAGTTATCAACTGGACGACAACAGCCGCTTTGGTTTTCACTACCGTAGCGAAACGGATATTCGTTTTGATGGAGAGTTTAGTAATCAATTACCTGCAGGCGCACCATTTTATGGTACCCAAGGCCAAGCTTCTCCTGGCTTTGTGGAGCTAACCTTACCTGCAATTGCTGAATTTTCAGGTTCTCACTCGGTGGATGAGAAAAACACATTACACTACAGTGTACTTTGGACGGGGTGGAGCAGTTTTAAAACGCTTGAAGCACAAGTAGAAGGGCGTGGTACCGTATTTAGCAAAGATGAAAACTTCTCTAACTCGTTGCGTTATTCTGTGGGCATGGACCACCAATGTAGCACTGAGTTGAAATTACGCGCGGGCATCGCCTATGATGAATCGCCAGCAGATGAATACCATTTGTCTATCTCTATTCCGGATACTGATCGTATGTGGTACTCGTTTGGTGCGCAGTATAGCTTGAATGAGCTCAGTTCAATCGATTTTGGCTTAAGTATTTTACGTGGTAAAACTCAAAACTTTATTGAGAAAGATAACTTAGGTCAGGAATGGGGCTTTGAATCAAAAGGTCATGCGACTGTTATGGGGATTCAGTATAACCTTAGTTTCTAAAACATAGTTTGATTTCATAAGAAATTAAAAAGGGCACGCAATGTGCCCTTTTTTGTGAAGCTTGATAATTATAAGCTTTCTATTTTTGCTTTTTGCTCTAACAGTTTCGCTTTAGCATCAGAAAACTCGGCGAGTTTTTCTTTCTCTTTCGCAAGTACAGCCTCTGGTGCATTGTTCACAAACTTTTCATTTGCTAACTTCTTCTCTACTTGCTCTAAGCCTTTTTGCGCTTTTTCAAGCTGCTTGGCGATACGTGCAAGTTCGGCTTCAACATCGATTAGGCCTGCCATTGGGATCATGATCTCAAGGTTACCAATAAATGCTGTGGCACTTGCTGGTGCTTCATCCGCACTATCCAGTACTTTAAAGCTTTCAAGTTTCGCCAGTGCACTTAAGAAGGCTTTATTATCTTCTAAGCGACGCAAGTCTTGCTCGTCCGCTTTAGCGAGCAGCACGTTAAGCGGTTTGTTAGGGCTAATATCCATTTCACCACGGATATTACGAATGGCAAGAATGAATTGCTTCACCCACTCAAGATCAGCCATTGCTGTCTCATCTACTTGGCTCGAATCAAATTCAGGGAAGCTTTCTAACATGATGGTTTTCGTATCAATGTTTGCAAGTGGTGCAACACGCTTCCAGATAGTTTCGGTGATGTACGGCATAAGCGGATGCATTAAGCGTAACAAACCTTCTAACACGGTGATCAAGGTATGGCGTGTACCACGCTGTTGCGCCTCGTTGCCTTTGAATAAGATTGGCTTAGTCAGCTCTAGGTACCAGTCACAGAATTGGTTCCAGGTGAATTCATAGATAGTGTTCGCCGCTAAGTCGAAGCGATAGTTATCTAGATGCTCACTGAATATTTTCACCGTGTTCTGGAACTGACCTAAGATCCAACGATCTGCCAAAGAATACTCTTTAGTTGCGTCGTTAAAGCCACAATCTTGCTCTTCGGTATTCATGAGTACGTAGCGGCTTGCGTTCCATAGCTTGTTACAGAAGTTACGGTAGCCTTCTAGGCGGTTCATATCCCAATTGATGTCACGGCCAGTAGAGGCCATTGCCGCTAAAGTAAAGCGCAGCGCGTCTGTACCATGTGGCTCGATGCCGTCAGCAAAGGTTTTACGTGTGTTCTTTTCGATCTTTTTCGCTAGTTGCGGTTGCATCATGTTACCAGTGCGCTTTTCAACAAGGCTTTCAAGATCGATACCATCGATCATATCTAAAGGATCAAGTACGTTACCTTTTGATTTTGACATCTTATCGCCATTTTCATCACGTATAAGACCGGTTACGTATACGGTTTTAAATGGCACTTGTGGCTTACCATTTTCATCCTTGATGAAGTGCATGGTCATCATGATCATACGTGCCACCCAGAAGAAAATAATATCAAAGCCCGTAACCAGGGTATCAGATGGGTGGAATACCTTTAGATCTTCTGTATTGGCTGGCCAGCCTTGCGTTGAGAAAGTCCAAAGAGCTGATGAGAACCAAGTATCCAATACGTCTTCGTCTTGGCTAAGTGCAACATCATCGGCAATGTTATTGTCACGACGAACTTCTGCTTCATCACGACCAACATACACGTTTCCTTGTTCATCATACCAAGCAGGGATACGGTGGCCCCACCATAGCTGGCGAGAGATACACCAGTCTTGAACATCACGCATCCAAGAGAAGTACATGTTTTCGTACTGTTTTGGTACGAATTGGATTTCACCGTTTTCTACCGCTTCTGTGGCAACTTTAGCCAGCGGAGCAACGCGTACATACCACTGATCAGTCAATAGTGGCTCGATCACTACGCCAGAACGGTCGCCGTATGGCACGGTTAAGCTATGATCGTCAATTTTTTCTAGTAGGCCTGCTTGCTCGAACTCTTCTACGATTTGCTTACGCGCATCGAAACGGTCTAAACCGTGGAAACGCTCTGGGATCGGAGCGTCTAACTCAAGAGGTTTGCCATCAAATGTGTAGCTTTCACCAGCTGTTAAAATCGCCGCATCTTTATCGAATACGTTGATCATTGGAAGCTCATGGCGCTTACCGACTTCATTATCGTTAAAGTCGTGCGCTGGGGTGATTTTCACACAACCCGTGCCTTTTTCCATATCTGCGTGCTCATCGGCAACAATTGGAATACGGCGATTAACAATAGGCAGTAAAATTTCTTTACCTATTAAGTTTTGATAACGTTCATCTTCTGGGTTGACTGCAACACCTGTGTCACCCAGCATGGTTTCTGGACGAGTGGTTGCAACGACGATGTAATCTTTGCCATCTTGTGTTTTCACGCCATCGGCAAGTGGATAACGTAAGTTCCACATGTGGCCTTGCTTATCTTTGTTTTCAACTTCTAAATCTGAAATAGCGGTGTGTAATTTCGGATCCCAGTTTACTAGGCGTTTACCACGATAGATCAGATCTTCTTTATGAAGTCGAACGAATACTTCTTTAACTGCTTCTGATAAGCCTTCATCCATTGTAAAGCGTTCACGATCCCAATCCACAGAGGCACCTAAACGACGAAGCTGTTTAGTGATTGTACCGCCAGATTGGTTCTTCCATTCCCAGATCTTGTCGATAAAGGCTTCACGGCCAAGGTCATGGCGAGTTTTGCTCTCTTCCGCTGCCAGCTTACGTTCTACCACCATTTGTGTAGCGATACCTGCGTGGTCAGTACCAACTTGCCATAAAGTATTGTTACCTTTCATGCGCTTGTAACGAATAAGCGTGTCCATGATGGTATCTTGGAACGCGTGGCCCATGTGTAGGCTACCTGTGACATTTGGCGGCGGGATCATGATTGAATAAGCATCGCCTTTGCCCGATGGCTTAAAATAGCCATTTTCTTCCCAGTCTTGGTATAAAGACTGTTCTATATCTTGTGGATTATAGGTTTTATCCATTTCACAGAACCTTAATAAATACTTTAACTTTCAATTTCTTTGGTTGAAATATTGGCACCAAGTTGGCGTAGATACTTAAACCGCTCTCTGGCTGCTTGCTTGGCTTGCGGCTCAGTAGGTACAAAATCAATCACTTGTGCAAAGCGACGAACAAAATCCGGCAGTTTGGTTGCAAGGTTGATAAGTACAGTGCGTCTGCCCACGGGTGGTGTTTGTCCAATTTCTACAGGAGCGCCGCCTTTGGGGCCCTCTCCTTGCAAATTATGTGGTACAAAACTGTCAGCGTCGAAACACCATAAATGCTCATCAATGACATGTGCATCTTCGAGCGATTCAACATAAATAAACACACGTTGACCTGCTCGATATTGCGCTGCTGCAATTTGAGCGGCTAGATCAAAATGAGCCGGTAAATTAGCATCCGGCTCATTGTCATGCTTTAACACATTAAACTGTGCATTGATGGTCATGGCGTTGACTTCATTGTGGGCGGTTACGCCGTATTTCTACAGGCAAAACTCAGCGTTCAAAATAAACTCGCATTTTGACACATAAACCCCATGCCATCAATCAATGTAACGAGGTTAATCTTGCGGTGTATCGCTGGTATCGATTCTATTCAACAAGTACTGCGTTAACATTGGTACAGGTCGCCCTGTGGCGCCTTTGTTTTTACCGCTGCGCCAAGCCGTGCCGGCGATGTCTAAGTGGGCCCAATTGTATTTTTTGGTGAACTTAGATAAGAAACACGCCGCAGTAATAGTACCCGCTGCTCGACCGCCTAAATTGGTAAAATCTGCAAATGGGCTTTCAAGTTGTTCTTGATAATCATCCCAAAGCGGTAGTTGCCATGCGCGGTCGCCACTTTGTTCACCTGCTTTCAATAAGTCGTGAGCCAGTGGGTTGTGGTTTGATAATAGGCCTGTTGCATGTGCACCAAGCGCAACAATGCATGCGCCGGTTAACGTAGCCACATCTACTACGGTTTCTGGTTCAAATGCTTCTACATAGGTCAGCGCATCACAAAGAACTAAGCGACCTTCCGCGTCGGTATTAAGCACTTCAACGGTTTGACCTGACATAGTGGTCAGAATATCGCCCGGGCGATAAGCGTTTGAGCTGGGCATGTTTTCACAGCCAGCAAGCACACCTATCACGTTGATGGGTAATTGCATTTCTGCTAATGAACGCATTAAGCCTAAGACACCTGCGGCACCGCCCATGTCGTATTTCATTTCATCCATTGCTTCGCCTGGCTTGATAGAAATACCACCGGAGTCAAAAGTCAGGCCTTTACCGACAAACACAATAGGAGCTTGATCTTCTGCGCCACCATTGTAGTGGATCACTGACATCACAGATTCATTGGCACTGCCACGACCTACCGCAAGGTAAGAGTGCATGCCGAGTTCTTCCATCTCTTTTTCGCCAACTAAGTTAACCGAAACATTGTCGAACTCTTCCAAAGACTTTGCTTGCTCGCCAAGATAGCGAGGGTTACAAATGTTTGGCGGCATATTCGCCACGTCTTTACATAGTTTGGCACCTGACGCGATGGCTAGGCCATGTTCAATAGCGGTTTCACCAATGGTAAGTTCACGGCGTGTTGGTACGTTGAAAACAATTTTACGTAGTGGACGACGTGGGTCGACTTTTTTGCTTTTGAGTTGATTAAATGTATATAAGCAGTCTTGAGTTGTTTCAACGGCTTGGCGTACTTTCCAGTAGGTATCACGGCCTTTGACGTGCTGCTCCGTTAAAAAGCAAACCGCTTCCATTGAACCTGTGTCATTTAATGTATTAATAGTTTTTGAGATGATTTGTTTGTATTGCTTGTCATCCAGCTCACGCTCTTTACCGCAGCCAACTAATAACACGCGTTCACTCAACACATTGGGTACATGATGCAGCAATAATACTTGTCCTGGTTTGCCTTCTAAATCACCACGACGTAATAAATTTGAGATGTAGCCATCACTGATTTTATCCAGCTGTTCACCGATTGGAGATAAACGACGCGGCTCGTATACACCGACAACAATACAGGCGCTGCGTTGCTTCTCTGGGCTACCACTTTTTACGCTGAATTCCATTGCGACTCCTGAGTCTAAGTTATGTCTTTTTGAACTTTATGCCTTTGAGATTATCAATACCTAAATACGCTATTATATCTGGCGTGTAGGTATGCTAATTAAATTTGATGGCATATAATAAACTGACTAAAATAACCAGTTTACTCAAAATCTCCCACTATTCCAGTGAAACACGAAGTTTTATAGGGGCAAACATTGCTAATTTTTCGTTATTTAACCGCAGAGGTATTAAAATCGCAGATCGCTGTGTTTCTGACATTGATGACGATTTTTCTCTCGCAGAAGTTTGTTCGGATTTTAAGTGATGCATCGGATGGTGACATTCCCGCACAGTTGGTTGCTTCCGTATTGTTGCTCAAGCTCCCACAGCTGGCTGTTTATATTCTTCCATTAAGCTTGTTTTTAGGCATTATTTTAGCGTATAGCCGTGTTTACGCAGACAGCGAAATGACGGTGCTGAGAGCTTGTGGTGTCAGTGAGTGGTATGTGGTTCGCGTGACGCTCGTTTCCAGTTGTTTCTTCGCGCTCTTGGCTGGCGCTGTCAGTTTATATATTTCACCGTGGGCATCTGAAAAAGAGTATCAGTTAAAGGAGCGAGCAGAAGCTGAATCCGGTTTATCGGCTTTGCGTGCCGGTCGCTTTCAACAAACAGGTAATGAAAAAGCGGTGGTATTTGTGCACAATATTTTAGAGCAAGGCACTGAGCTTGATAAGGTGTTTGTTGCCCAACTGCCTAATAAAGATTCTAATCAAGCAGCACGTATTGTATATGCGAAAAAAGGCCGTGTGATAGAGCAAGAGTCAGGGGAGCAACAACTGGTGCTCAATAATGGCAAGCGATACGAAACCGATGGCCTTAGTCAGGCACTCAACAAAACTGAATTTTCGAGCTATCAAGTGCAGATCCGCGAGCAAGTGATAGAGCATCAACGAAGAAAATTAGAAGCAATTCCAACCTTACAGTTATTGGACATGGATACACCAGAAGCTGCGGCTCAGTTCCAATTGCGTTTGTCGGTCCCAATTTCAATTATCTTGCTTACTCTGCTTGCTGTGCCATTGAGTGTGGTTAATCCGCGACAAGGTAAATTTGCCAAATTGGTACCAGCTATTTCGTTGTATTTGGGTTATTTCATTTTACTTAATGCAGGCAAGTTTTTAGTTGCTGAAGGCAAAATTCCGCCCGCAGTCGGCTTATGGTGGATCCATTTAAGCGTATTGTTTATTGGTGCCTACCTAATTGCAAAAGGTCGTCCGTTTGGGGTTTGGGTTCGATCATTACTAACTAAGCGAGCGACGACAGCATGATGAAAACATTAGACTGGTATTTAGGTCGAAGCATATTGCAAACAACAGGGTTTGCACTACTTGTGTTTGTGGGCATCAATACGCTGATCAAATATATTGAACAACTTAAGTCTGTAGGTCGTGGCAGCTACGATATGGTAGATGCCATGTTGTATACCTTGTACAGCATGCCTGGAGATATTGTGGTGTTTTTCCCAATGGCTGCACTGATCGGTGGATTAACGGGACTGGGGGCACTTGCGTCAAGTAGTGAATTAGTTGTGATGCAAGCTGCGGGAATGTCTCGTTTACAAATCATTGGTTCAGTAATGAAAACGGCTATTGTATTGGCACTATGTATGATGGCGCTAGGAGAGTGGGGCGTACCTCAAGCAGAAAGAGCAGCGAAGCAATTGCGTAATAATGCTATTTTTGGTGGGGAAGTGTTCAATGCGCAACAAGGCGTGTGGGCGAAAGACGGAAATAACTTCATTAATATTGGCAATATAGAAAAGTCGGGTGATCTCAAAAATGTCAGTATTTACCACTTTAATGATGACCTTGAATTGACCAAAATGACCCGAGTTCTACAAGGTCAAAGTGTACCACAAGGCTGGATTTTTAATGGTGTTGAAGAAGTTAATCTAGGTGATGACAAGATCTCCACACATTATCGTGAGTCACAGATCTACAATTCTCAACTCACAGCGGAAAAACTCGATGTGGTATCTGTAGACCCTGAAGCGCTATCATTTAGAGGTATTTGGTCTTATTTATCGTATCTTGAGCAAAACGAACAAGATACCAGTAGCTATGATTTAGCGCTGTGGCGAAAGGTAATGCAACCTCTAACGATAGCGGTGATGCTGCTGGTGGCTTTATCGTTTATTTTTGGCCCTTTGCGCTCAGTGAGTATGGGGGCGCGTATTATAATGGGCGTTGTGACTGGGCTTGCTTTTCACCTTAGCAATGAAATATTTGGTCCTATTGTGATGGTCTATAATGTGCCTGCGTTTATCGGGGCAATGATGCCGAGTGTGTTGTTTGTGGTTGTTGCGAGCTACTTACTCAAACGCAATAGCTAATAGTAAGTGGCTCGGGATGGAATAGTACCGAGCCTGTTCATTAATCTAAGCTGTTATATACGCGCCTATTTTCTTCTTTACTTAATACAACAACTTGCGTTTTACACACCCAATCTTGTAGTGCTCTTTTTTGTTTAAAGTCGAGGAGTACTAACAAGTTACCTAATCCACATAACGCGAATGCACTTCGTAACATAGCGGTCGGCCAGGGTAAGAGCTGCCCCGATTGTGTTTCAACTCGTAAACGCCATGCTCTCATGCCAATAGTTTGCCCACTTTTAGTCCAGAAGTAGGCAAAAAATAGCATGCTTACGGTGATTAAAAGGAGTGCTCTGATTGTGTATAAAGTGGGAGATGCTTGGATGTACGCAGAGACATCCGGGTGTTCGCCTAAACTCAGTACGCCTGCGGAAATTAACCCATTAATGACGAGTAAATAGACGACAGTTGCTAACATTGAAAATGCAATAACGACGAGACCGTCGTACATCAAAGATGCTAAACGACGGAAAAAACCAGCGCGAGGAAACTCGGACATAAAACGCTCTTCTAATATTCTTAACTGCGTTCTATTTTACACAAACAGTTTAATAAAGGCGAAATCAATATATTTGCGAGTTTTTGCATCATTTTGCTCAAATACCAGTCAGTTGACACAAGTTAGTAAAAAAACTGCTTGCCCAGTTAAGCGATGTTTGTATAATGCAAAGCATAGAGACGAAGGCAGTATAAACAAAGCCCTAGCTCAAAGTGGTTTTTCTTTATTTTCTCTTGTTTTAGAAGATGAAAGAAAAATTATGCCAGTGTGATGGAATTGGTAGACATGACGGATTCAAAATCCGTTGCCTTCGGGCGTGGCGGTTCAAGTCCGCCCACTGGTACCACTTTTTATAACCCTAACCGTTCGGTTGGGGTTTTTTTATGCCTGGATTTTAGGGAAGGCTCTAGGACTCGGCCGCCACGCTGGTGGCGCTAATACAAGTTAAGAGTCCGCCCACCGGACCCACTTTTTATAACCCTAACCGTTCGGTTGGTTTTTTTTTATGCCTGGATTTTAGGGAAGGCTCTAGGACTGGGCACCACGCAGGTAGCGCTAATACAAGTTAAGAGTCCGCCCACCGGACCTACTCTTTATAACCCTAACCTTTTAGTTAGGTTTTTTATGCCTGAGTTTTAGGGGGAATATCGCTTGCTAGTTCTAGCATCACGCTGTTTCAATCTGGTTGTTTGTGCTACATTGGCAGCAGAAATTAAAGGGTAGAGGCATGAAATGCTTGAGATGAACGACGTTGTTTATAGCGTCACTGGCTATCAATTTAACGAGATGGCGAAGGTATTTAAGCACCTTGCTATTGACGAATTAGATTGGCCTTATGCACAAGCCCAAGTAGAGTTTGAGTCGCTCATTACGGCAAAGCTAGCAAATCATCGTAGACAAATATCGCCTGTATTCGAGGTTGTGTCTGGCATTCCTTTTTCTGGAAAAAGTTCGTTTATTAAAAGCAAAAGGCGTGAGTTTGAAGGCTACTTGTTTATTTCTTTTGATGCGTTGATGAAAGAATTATCTTTTTATCAAGTGCTAATGAAGGTAGACCGAGCGCTGGCCTTTAAAAAGTGTGAACTGGTTGCGAGGGTCATTGGTTACGAATTATTGCAAAGAGCAGTAGAGTTGGGGTGTCATATTATCTTTGAACATAGTTCAACACCAACGCAACATTTAGCGCTTTATGAGGTTATCGAGAAGGAGTATGGATATAAATTGGTTATTAACTATATTCAATGTTCCTTGGCGTTGGCAAAGCAGCGCGCTGAGCAAAACAACGACTCATTCAGAGATGGTGGCAGATACACACCGACTACATACATTGATGAGCGGTTTCACGCATTGCAGACGATGATGAACCACTACAAACAGCACTTTCTTGTAAAGGAAGTGAAGCAAAGTGAATTCGCTCCACATTAAAGGTAAGAGTTAGCTGCACAACAAATAGAGCCAAGCGAGCGATAAAATGATAGGTAAACCAAACGCATTAATTCTACCTAAATACTTAGCCAAACCACTGGCTCCAAAATTGATTACTTGCTGAGGTGGTTGCATTTTACGTTCAATATCAATACTCACATATGCGGCTGATACGCCACATAAAGTCAGCAGAGCACTTGCAAGGCCGACCGCCGGTAAGACTAGAGCTAGCTTAGCGTCTAAATCAAAGCTACCTGCAAACACTTTAGAATAAGAAGCAAATAAGAAGCCTTGGAAAGCAAGCATCCAACCAAGCCGTCTATGGTTCAATTCTTCTTCATGAACGATTCTATCCTTTAATTCAGCCATATGAGTTCCTTAAATAGCAGTGAAATAATGACATCAGCTGCACTGCACATAAGAGAATTTGCCCAATACAGCTATTTAGCTCATTCTCTGCGTTATTTTCACTTGTAATAGCACGCTATTGATTCGCGAAAATACCTTGATATTAAGCAAAATATCAATCATTGGATATTGAAGGAGTTGCAACGCCTCTATTCTGAGCTATCAAAACTCTTATCCACAGTTAAGGTTAATTAGAAAATGCAGTAGTGTCACTTCGAGCACAGTCATATGTTTGCACTCAAGCATTTTGTGTTATTCGCAGAGCAATATTTATACTTTACTGAGTCCGGGAGTAAAGTGAAATAGATCTTTTTATTTGCTCACACATCAGCGCAAGCATTTTCTATTTAAGTGCGCTAAAATATGCGGTTATTACTTAAGCTGCGTTAGTTAATTTTACTTTCGGTTGAATCGCTAACAGCAGATAACACACGGTTTTTATTTGGTTCTCACGGGGTTTTTGTATGTCAGATAAGTGCTATATCACCGCACAGCAGCTTTTAGAAGATTCGTTTCGCCTAGCCGCACAAGTATATAACGATGGTTTCCGTCCAGACTTTATTATTGGTATTTGGCGAGGAGGCGCACCGATCGGTATCGCGGTGCAAGAATATTATGACTACAAAGGGATTGAAACGGACCACATTGCTGTTCGAACTTCTTCTTACTATGGGATAGGTAAGCAGTCAAAAGAAATTAAAGTGCACGGTTTGCACTATATTATCGAAAACGCCAATGCGGGTGATTCTTTGCTGATCGTCGATGATGTTTTTGACTCGGGTCGTAGTATTTATGCGTTAAAAGAAAAGCTCGCTGAGCTGATGCGCTTAAATTTACCGAAAGACATCCGTGTTGCGTGTCCGTACTACAAGCCAAAAAATAAGAAGGTGCCAATGACGCCGGATTACTTTATTCATGAATCAGATGAATGGTTAGTATTCCCGCATGAGTTGTCGGGTTTGACACCCGATGAAATCATTGAAGGCAAATCTGACCTCGCTAATATTCAGGATTTATTGCTTAAGTAAGTACGCAAACTCAAAAAGCTGACTGGTAGAGTCAGCTTTTTAAACCTGTGCAAAGCTATCCACAAAATCAGCCAAAGCATCCAAATCAACAGGTTTTAAGCCTTCACTGCTTCTCACAATCAGTCCCTTATCAACAAGTTCGGTTACTACGCGTCTATATGCTCGCTCTGTTGTTGCAAAGCGTTCCGCTTCTGCATTGACTGTCGGGTAGGCCCGTAGCAAGGTTGGGTTACTGTTTTCAGCTCGAAGCAAGCAATCTTTGGCAATGTTGTAGCTTAAAGGCAGTAGCAGCTTATCTAAGTTTATTTTTTGGTTTTCCGTAAACTTAGCTGCGATAGTTTGTGCGGTGTACAAACTAAGCTCTGGCTGGTCGAGTAATAATTGTCGCCAGTGTTTTAATTCGATCAGGTTATATTGTACTTCGCTCAAGCAAGTAACCGTGTAAATACAAGGCTGATTGTTAAGAGCTTCTATTTCACCAATGAGCGTATTGTTACAATCAAGCTGTCCCAATAATAGCCGACGTCCATTTCCCACATCATAACTAAATGAAACAGTGCCACTGCGAACCAAAATTAACTTAGTTAACGGTTCGTCTTGGTGAATTAAAACTTCCTTTTTGCTGTGGGTAAACGCGTTACCAGCGAAGCTTAATAACTGCTCAACAAGGTTAGTTGAAAAATGATATTGAAACATCTAGATGGCTCTTCGGACATTTGTCCTATTTATTGATATTGAATAAAGATAGCATGAAGACAATGATTTTACGCTAACTCACACCTGCTATTGAGGTTTTCCTCGTTTAGCCCCCATCCCGTGTTAGAGCTTACTAGGGTACTAATTTAAAGGGGTTTGTGAGTTAGTTTTTTTCTTCTAGGCTATATCTTATACCTGTCGTTTTTCACGACCCACTATGCTAACTCAACTCACAGGAGAGAACAAATGACTTGGGAATATTTAGGTTATATTGCCTCAGTTTTTTTAGTTATCTCTTTAATGATGAGTAATGTGGTTAAATTACGTTGGTTTAATTTAACCGGTTGTATTTGCTTTACCGTGTACGGTGTAATGATACAAGCATGGCCAGTGGCACTTACCAATGGCCTGTTAGCTGTCGTAAATATTTATCACTTGTATAAGTTACACCGTGCCAAGTAACTCGCTCTCCAAGCGTAGCAGATTATGGCTGTTGGTAAACTAGGTTGCCTGCTAGCCAAGTTTGCAAGACCTCAATATCGTCTATTTCCGAGCTTGGCACTGCAAAATAGTCTCTATCAATTAAGATAAAGTCGGCCCACTTACCTTGTTCTAAACTACCCACTTTGTGTTCTTGGAATGCGGCATAAGCAGCATCAAGCGTAAAAGCTTTTAGCGCTTGTGCTTTGCTTAATTGCTCTTGGGCACGCCAGCCGTTTTCAGGTTGTTGCGTTCGAGACATTCGGGTTACGGCTGCGTACAGTCCGTGAAACGGATTTGCCAATTCCACAGGGAAATCTGAGCCTGCGGCAATTTTACTGCCTTGCCTTAAAAAGGTTTGCCAAGCGTAGGCTCCACGCAATTGTTTTTCGTCTAAACGTTTTTCTGCCATATGCATATCTGAGGTTGCATGCACCGGTTGCATGGAAGGGATGATGGCCAACTGTTTGAAGCGAGGGATATCGTCTGGGTGTACAATTTGTGCGTGCTCGATTCTGTTGCGCAGTAGTTTTCCGCCTACTTGCTTAAACATGTTCTCATAGCTATCAAGTACAATTCGGTTGGCTCTGTCACCAATGGCATGGGTGTGCGCGCTATAGCCGCTTTTGAAAGCTTGTTTAAGAAGGCTTTCTAACTGGTTTTGAGTCTCAAGCATTAGGCCTTTATAGTTGGGCCTATCGTGGTAGTCATCTAGTAGCGCGGCGCCACGACTTCCCAAAGCGCCATCAGCATAAATTTTAATACTACGAATAAGTAGCATATCGTCTTTTTCTTTAACGACACCCCGTTTGAGCATCTCAGGAAGTTGCTCATCGGTTGCACTGAGCATGGCATATATTCTAACAGGTAGAGCTTGTTGCTTGGCGCGTGCTTGATACAGTTGCCATGTATCGAATTCTATTCCAGCATCATGTGCTGAAGTTATGCCTAAGCTGAGCAAGTGTTCCCCAGCTTTATTTAATGCGCGTTGTCTAGCGCTATTGGATTGAGGTGGGATGTGATTTTTAATCAACAGTTCGGCTTTGTCGATAAACACGCCACTGGGGGCTTTATTCGCAAGCTTAATAATTTCTCCACCTGCAGGTGATTGCGTCTCATTGCTGATACCTGCCAATGCCATAGCTTTGCTATTGACCCAAATGGCGTGGCCATCAACGCGTGTAAGTACAACTGGGCGATCGTTGACATATTTATCTAAGTCTTTAGCCGTCGGAAATTGCTTATTTGGCCACAAAGTTTGATCCCAGCCCCGTCCAATCAGCCAGCCATCTGGCGTTTGTTTAGCATACGTTTGTAATTTTTCGCCGATGGCTTGAATTGATTGGCTACCGCGCACATCCAATCGCAACAAATTATTACCTAAGCCAATGACATGACCATGAGCATCGATAAGACCAGGTAACATGGTTTTTCCTTGCCCGTCAATTTTGGTCGCTTTGGGAAATTGCGCCAAAATTGAGTCGTCACCGGTTTTTACAATTTTACCATTTTTAAATACTAAGGTTGAAAATGAGTCTATGCTGCCTTGTTGTGTCGGGGTATACCCTTTGACGTTATATATGGCGGTAGTTTGTGCTTGTGTGAAAGCACTGAAAAGTAGCATTGCATAAGCTAACGCCTTCATGATGATGTCCCTGTTTGTTATTATGCTAAAGATTTCACAATAACTTAGTTTTAGAACTATCTCAAACTAATGATTATTAAGCTCTTTTGTTTTTAAATAAGGAACTTTTATGCAGTTATTTATGGTGTATTTAGGTGGTCGAGTCACGGGCTGTCACATAGAAATGCACGACGTTCGTTTTGTCATTGGGGAAAAAATAGAAGACTGCTATCAAAAATTAAAGGCGCAATGGGTGGGTGACAAAGCAAATGTGCATATGGACTCATATGTCGCGATTAAACACGCGGATGGATTTGATGTGAAACTTGTCCAAGAAAGACCAGCAACACCACACAAACTTTATTTTGTGAATATGGGGGCATATGTGCCTGAGCGTTTGGCTGAGCAACATGATTTTGCTTTGTTTGTCGCTAAAGATGAATTTGAAGCCAAAGAAAAAGCGAAACAAGCGCTGCTTGGCGGAATGAGCCATTTACACAAAGATAATTTGCACGATGTGGATGATTGTTTTGCGATTGATTTGTTAGATGAACAGTACTTTATTGAACTGACGCCAAGCGGTAACACGCAAGAGATCAAGCCAGACTGGTTTGGTTATCATATTCTTTAATGTTTAAATACTCACTTACTCTTGTTTATCCGCTTTAATCGCTAACTTGATGGCGATGAGTACAATTGCAAACATGAGAAAGGGCAAGGCTGCCAAGGCATATTCTACAACGTGACTGTCTTGGTAGTTAGGCTGCAAAATAAAGTGACCACCAATACACAACAAGATAGTGACAAGAAGCAAAGGGAGCATGATCAACTCTTTACGCTTGGAGTGTGCTTTCATTGTTGTTCCTCTTTCTATTGGTAATCTCTGGTAGGTAAGTTTGCCTTGTTACCAGATTTAGAATATTGATACTGATCACATCGAAGCCAATCGTATTGTCGCTTCTTTCATTGCGGCGCGATTCTAGCACCGACCAAGGTAATGAACAAAATTAACTTGTGCAATTTGCTCGCTTTGTTATAACGGTTTTTTTATCTGTGAGAATGAGTGATGGTACAACAGACAATAGTCATAAAACTGGGCACGAGTGTATTAACCGCAGGTGAGACACATTTAAATAAACCTAGAATGGTGGAGTTGGTGCGCCAATGTGCAGCACTTATTAAACTAGGCCATCAAATTGTTTTAGTATCTAGTGGTGCCGTTGCGGCGGGTCGCTCACAATTAGCACAGCCCTGCGGCGACTCAATCTCTGAAAAACAAATGCTCGCTGCGATAGGGCAAGGACAGTTGATCCATCTTTGGCAGACTTTATTTGCATTGTATGATATTCCCGTCGCACAAATGTTACTCACCCGAGCTGACGTAGAGCATCGAGAGCGCTACCTCACAGCCAGAGATACCCTGACACAACTAATCAAGCATCAAGTTGTGCCGATCATCAATGAAAATGACGCAGTTGCCACTGCTGAAATAAAAGTGGGTGACAATGATAACTTATCGGCAATGGTGGCAATTTTAGCAAACGCCGACAAATTGGTTTTGCTCACGGATCAAGTGGGCTTGTTTACCGCCGATCCTCGTACTAACCCGCAAGCTGAACTTATTTCACAAGTGCATAAGATTGATGATGATTTACGTGCCTTGGCTGGGGATAGCGGTACTTCTTTAGGCACGGGGGGAATGGCAACTAAACTGCAAGCTGCTGATATCGCACAACGAGCGGGCATTGAAACGGTGATAGCCAAGGGCAGTGAAGCCGATATTATTCTGAACGTCATGAATAAAGAAGCACAAAGTACCACGTTTATGCGTTTTGATGCGCCTTTAGAAGGGCGTAAAAAGTGGTTATTGTCAGCGCCGAAATCGACGGGCACGATTACGGTCGATGATGGTGCATGTAAGGCATTGGTAGCACAAGGGGCCAGCTTATTAGCAAAAGGGATCACTTATGTGGCCGGCAGCTTCTCCCGTGGAGATTTGGTGAGTGTGATTAACCTGCAAGGGCAATTGGTTGCAAAAGGACTATGTTGCTTTTCAGATCAAGAGCTTGAAGCGATTAAAGGACATCATAGTTCGCAAATTGCAGACGCACTGGGTTATCAAGCCTCTAGCGTTGTGATACATCGTGATGACATGGTTTTGTTTTAAGCCCCATTTTTTCTTAAGTTTTCATGCGAAATGAGTAAGTTAGTCTAAACTTTAGACAAGTTCGTTGACACAAAAAGGATGAGAATGAAAAAGCGCTCATCATGTGGCTATGAGTGGACGCTCCAGCTCATTTCGCAAAATAATGATAACCTTTTAGACCGTTGCTTACATACAATATTAAGTGATGTGCTCCGTGAGGAAGGCATTTTTAGTCTGTACTTCAGTAAAAGCCTATCTATAAAACAGCGCCCTTGTTTAATGTTAAGTAATTACAATCAGTTTTATGATGATGACAATTTAGCTGAAATACCCGAGCATGAGGTTGTTGCTTTAGTTGAGCGTTTAGCCAAGCTTAATCATGACGTAGAAATGCTCTTTTTGTCTAATCGGCAAGTCATCCCTATTCGATACCAAGGCCTTGTTTTAGGTTTTTTAGAGCTGCATATTGAGCAACTCATTCCCACTAATATTATGAGCGTCTTAATGCATGTGTTGAATGTCTATGTTCACCAACTAGCCACACTGCACTATGCGCGCGTTGACCCAATGACCCAGTTATTGAATCGTCAAACATTCGATGAGAAAGTGATGGATATAGTGTCCGGCAATGAGTCTTGGTTTAAGCGCAAGGAAGATAAAGTTAGAACATGGTATATCGGTATGGCGGATATCGATTTATTCAAGAAAGTAAATGATACCTATGGCCATGTTATTGGGGATGAAGTTATTCTACTTGTTGCTCAGTTGCTTAAAAGTAGCTTTCGTGCGGAGGATTATGTTTTCAGATATGGTGGAGAAGAGTTTGCGATTTTGTTTCCCTGTGACAATGAAGATGCCGCATGGAATATGCTTGACCGTGTTCGAGAAACGATCGCTTCAACTCGGTTTCCACAGGTGAACAATGTGACTATTAGTGTTGGTTTTGCGCAGTTGAATGATGCGGCTGAAGTCACACAGTTTGTGAATAAAGCAGACAAAGCGCTTTACCACTCCAAAGAGCTTGGACGAAACAGGGTGACAGCGTATTCGAGCATCCAAGATGATCCTAATAATCCTTACTCAGATGATATTGAATTATTCTAGCTTGTGATAATATCGCCCCCAAAGAGTTAACTATTGGGAGCAGGCATGAAGTTCGTACGTTGGTTTTTAGGGCGTATTATTTTGTTATTAGATTTTATTTTTACGCCTCGTAGTAAAAAACGTCCGTCTGATGAGCAAGTTAAGTTAGATAAACAAACTGAACAGCTTAAGTTATATCAATTCAAAGCGTGTCCTTTTTGCGTAAAAGTACGCAGAGCGATTAAGCGTGAAGGCCTAAACATTGAAGTGCGTGATGCGAAAGACAATGCACAATATCGTCAAGAACTTGCACAGCAAGGCGGTAAAGTAAAAGTGCCTTGTTTACGTATCGAACAGGGCAATAAAGTCACTTGGCTATACGAATCAAGTGATATTGTTAGCTACCTACAAAAGCTTGATAAAGCCGCCTAATTAAAGGTTATGAAACGCACTCGAGCGTTCCAGTTACAAGGTGGTTGTGCTAGCATAACCGCCCATCATCTATTGTCAGAAATTTAAAGAGAAACACCATGACTATCCGTACTCGTGTTGCCCCATCACCAACGGGTGATCCGCATTTAGGTACCGCATATATTGCTTTATTTAATTACTGTTTTGCTAAGCAGCAAGGTGGTGAGTTCGTGTTACGTATCGAAGATACAGATCAAGTGCGTAGTACACCAGAATCAGAACAAGCGATTATGGATAGCCTACGTTGGTTAGGCCTTAACTGGGATCATGGCCCTGATGTAGGTGGTGAATTCGGTCCTTACCGTCAATCTGAGCGCAGTGAGCTTTATAAAAAATATGCGCATCAATTAGTTGAACAAGGTAAAGCGTTTTACTGTTTTGCAACAGCGCAAGAGCTGGATGAAATGCGTGAACAGCAAATGGCTGAAGGCTTGCGTCCAAAATACGATGGTCGTGGTTTATTACTGAGTGAAGACGAAGTAAAAGCAAACCTTGAAGCCGGTAAGCCTTATGTTATTCGCATGAAGATCCCTGAAGAAGGCACATTCAAGTTTAATGATTACTTACGTGGCGAAATTGAGATCCCATGGGAAAACGTAGACATGCAGGTTCTGCTTAAAGCGGATGGTTTCCCAACGTACTTCCTTGCGAATGTTGTGGATGATCACCACATGCAGATCAGCCATATCTTCCGTGGTGAGGAGTGGATCAACTCTGCGCCTAAATTGTTAAAGTTGTACGAAGATTTTGGCTGGGAAGCGCCAGTGTTGGGTCACTTACCATTGTTACGTAACCCAGATAAGTCAAAGCTATCTAAGCGTAAAAACCCAACTTCAATTAACTACTATAAAGAAATGGGCTTTTTACCTGAGGCTGTATTGAACTACTTAGGCCGTATGGGTTGGTCAATGCCAGATGAGCGTGAAAAGTTTACCTTATCAGAGATGATTGAACACTTTGACATGAAGCGCGTGTCTTTAGGTGGCCCAGTATTTGATGTCGACAAACTAAGCTGGTTGAACGGTTTGTGGATCCGCGAAAATTTAACAGACGAAGAATTGATCCAACGTTTTGTTGATTGGAAGTTTAACGCACAAACGCTTGCTCGTATCTTGCCTGAAGCGAAAGCGCGTATAAATACCTTATCGGATCTAGTCGATCTAGCGGGTCACTTTGTAGGTGGTTTGCCTGAATATGACCCTGCACTTTTAACTGCAGGTAAAGCGGATGAAGACACGGTCCGTCAAGCATTACAGTTCTTTATTTGGCAATTAGAAGGGCTGCGCACTTGGAATAAATCAGAGATTTTTGCCATTGCAAAAGCTGTAGCAACATTCCATGAGTTAAAAATCAAAGATTTCCTTGAGCCTATCTTTGTTGCTATTACCGGCAAACAATCTTCAACATCAGTAATCGATGCAATGGAGATTTTAGGTTCAGATCTGTCTCGTGCTCGTTTACGTGTTGCATTAGCTCACATTGGGGTATCGAAAAAACAAGCGAAAAAACTAGAGAAAGCTTACCGCGAGTACCCTGAAGCTTAATTCATCGTTATGATTTAGAAAAAGAAAAGCCGTATACTTTCGTATGCGGCTTTTTATTTTGCATAAAAATCAACAGATACGACCTCTCTTTAGTTATATTCTGCTAACATAGCTCGGTTTTATAGTCGTGAAAGAAAAGGTTTATGTTAAGTCAATTTTTCCAACAAGATGGTGAGTGTGTCGTGATCTCTCGCGAGCAGGGCAGTGAATTTGCAAAGCGCGTGGCTGATGATTTTAACCCTTTGCATGACATTGATGCTAAAAAGTTCTGTGTACCCGGGGACTTACTCTTTTCGCTAGTACTTGCGCGTTATGGTGTGAGTGAAGATATGCACTTTACTTTTTCAGGTATGGTAGATGAAACTTCAAAACTTGAGTTCCCTGAAAGTGCCCAAGAATTTGACGTGACCTCCGAAGGCAAAGTGATGTTGTCAGTAAAGCAACATGGCGCAAACAATCAATGCCCAAGTTTGGTGAATAGCTTAACTAAAAACTATGTAGAATTCTCAGGCATGACCTTCCCGCATGTGATCATTCCATTGATGGGAGAGCAAGAGGTGATGATCAACCCTGCTCGTCCAATGGTGATTTATGAGTCGATGAGCATTCATCTTGATACGCTTGATATCAAAACGTTAGAGCTAGAAGCAGATACGCCAGAGTTCAGCTATGAAGGCAAACGTGGCAAAATCATTCTACGTTTTAACTTACACAGCGAAGGGCAGAAGGTTGGTCGCGGTGAAAAACATATGTTGGTATCGGGTATCCGCGAATATTGCCAGCAAATGGTGGATGACTTAATCGCGTATTATAACAACCGTAAAGCAACGCTGTAACACATCAGGTATAGCGCGCATCCCATGCGCGCTTTTGTTATACTGGCAGCATTATTGTTTATTAGTCAGTTTAATCATGTCTTTTGCCGCTCTTTCGCTTATTGAACCGCTCAATAAAGCCCTCGAAACCCTTAACTTTGATACACCTACTCCAATCCAACAGCAAAGTATTCCGTTGGTGCTGGCAGGCCATGATGTTGTTGCTACGGCGCAAACTGGCACGGGTAAAACAGCGGCGTTTATGTTACCTATTTTACAAGAGCTCAGCGCTTTTGAAGCGCAACAGGGCGTAGCGAGAGCTCTAGTTATAACGCCGACCCGAGAGTTGGCGCAGCAGGTTGCAAAGAGTGCACAAAGCTATGCGCAATGTACCCCGTTGCAAGTAATCTGTTTATACGGAGGCGCGAATATTGGTCCTCAAGAAAAAGCGTTGAAAACGGGTGTGGACATCGTGGTGGCAACGCCTGGACGCTTACTGGACCATTTAATTAAAGGTACCTTATCGCTAGATAATGTCTCACACCTTGTTTTTGATGAAGCAGATCGCATCTTGGATATGGGTTTTATCGGCGAAATCAAACGGATCATGCGACGTTTACCTGCCAAGCGGCAAACATTGCTGTTTTCAGCGACCATCGATGAGCAAGTACAGAGTTTGGTTAAGCAATGGCTTAAAGAGCCAAAACGTATTTCAGTCGACAAACAAAACAGTGCAGCACAAAAAATCGAACAAACTTTTTATGCAGTGGATGAAGACAGAAAACGTGAGTTAATGTCGCACTTGATTGGTAAAAACAATTGGCAGCAGGTTTTGATCTTTACTCGTACTAAGAATATGGCTGATAGCCTAGCCAAAGAGCTTAATAAAGACGGTTTAGCAACGCTTGCTATTCATGGAGATAAATCTCAAGGGGCAAGAGACAAGGCGCTGAGTCAATTCAAAGAGGGCAAAACCCGTGTACTTGTTGCGACCGATGTGGCTGCGCGTGGGATTGATATTGTTGATTTAGATTATGTGATTAACGCAGAGCTACCTTATGTTGCAGAAGACTATGTGCATCGTATTGGTCGCACTGGGCGTGCGGGCAAAACAGGGCATGCTATTTCACTGGTGAGTATTGATGAGCAGTGGTTGCTCGAAGAAATTGAGGTACTGCTAGATGAGCGCTTAACACCTCAATGGCTACCAGGCTATGAACCTGACTTAACGAAAGAGCCTAAAGATAACCGAAAGAATACCAACAAAGCACGTAAACAACGGGATAAAAAGCGTATTATGAATAAGCGCTCGTCACGTCGACGCTAGGTAACGCATCCAAAAGCAAAAAAGCACCAGCTGGTGCTTTTTTATGTTTCATCTAGCTCTTAGCTCTAAGCGATTTGTTTTTCTGCGAGGGTCAGTTCCATCGTTGCTTTAAGTAATCGATAAAGGTTGATGGATGCATCAATTTCTTCTTTACGATTGGTCAAGCTTTCGATATTTAAGCCAAGCGGTACATCCAACTGAGCACAATTTTTCAGGATTAAGTCAAGGTTTTCACGACACACTCGAATCGACTCGCTAAGCGAGTTTTGTGCATCGAGTATGCGCCATTTGGTTGCCTCTGGTACTGAGATCCCAAGCCACTCCATAAACTCGAGTGTTTTCTCACCACCGCAAGGTGTAAAGGTTAAAATAATACGTTTTGGCGCAATACCCTGCTGACGGCATGAACGTGCGTAGCTAGTAATAAGGTCAACGGTGGCTTGTGCATTGTAAACAGCTTGAGAGATAAAAAATTCGCAGCCTTGCGCGGTTTTATCAAGCAATCTTTCATGCTCGTTACGTTTATTGGCATGGCGCTCCGCGATGGTCACGCCACCTAGAAAAAACTCGTTCTGACGCGCCGATAGTGTTTGATAGGCGTCAGCTAAGCTCAGTTTTATATCTCCCGCTGAAGATGGACTTCCTACGAGCACTAGGTTTTTAAGGCCATATTCAAGTTTGGTTTGGTCAAGCCAGGTATTGAATTCAGCCGCTTCTCTTTGCGCAACGCTTTTATAGGTGATCACATCTAAATCTGACAGTTGTTTAATCAACTGACTATACTCGCATGGATCCACTGTATGCTTGAAAGGAAAAGGCCTAGGTACTTGAGTGCGGCTGCTTTCATCTTGAATGTCATAGATAACCACACCGTCATACTCAATTTCGTGTAAACGACCGAGTAGTTTATTCGCTATAGTCTCGAGCTTGGCTTTATCTGTACCAACCTTTGGTGGTGTGGTACCAATTAAATAGACCCCTTGCTTAGGGTCTAATATTTTCTCTTGTAGTGATAATGCCATGGTCCTCATTCCCAGCTCGGTATCAGTTCATAGGTATAATAATAGCAGCCATTTAGACGTCTAGATAGATCTTTTTATTGAAAGTTACTCAATAGCTATGAAATTTATTCAAGTTGAGAAAAGTAAAATGACATGTAGCGCTATATTTTTTTACATTATTTTTTACCCGCCTCATGGTTGTGAGGACGCAATTTATTGCATAATGGTAGTGATAAAAAGCGGCTCTTATTGGGTATCGCGATACATAACTAATATTATATTCAGGGAACACTATGAAATTTAAATTACTCGCAACGAGTCTTGCAGTAACCCTTGCACTAACTGGATGTGTCAGTAATAGCGCACAACATGCTGCATCGGCACAGTCCGTACAATCATCTCAAACAAATAACAAAGTATTTTCTCAAGATTATCTGCTTGAAGAGTTAGATAACGGCTTGCGCGTTATGGTGGTTAAAACTGACTATCCAGATGTGGTGTCGGTACAGATCCCAGTATCCGTTGGCTCAAGAAATGAAGTTGAAAAAGGTAAAACTGGCTTTGCTCACTTTTTTGAACATATGATGTTTAAGGGTTCTGAAAAATACCCGCAAGATGTTTATGCAGACATTTTGAAAAACTCAGGTGTAGATAACCGAGCATATACAACCAATGACTACACAAACTACTATTTGAGTTTCTCTAAACAACATCTAGATAAAGTATTAGAAATTGAAGCGGATATTTTTCAAAACCTCACTTATACCGAAGCGCAATTCCGTACTGAAGCATTGACCGTAAAAGGTGAGTACCTTAAAAATAATGCCAATCCAATTCGTCAATTACTGTCAACAGTAAGAGAAGCCGCGTTCGAAAAGCATACCTACAAGCACACCACGATGGGCTTTTTCGAAGACATAGAAGCGATGCCTGATCAAATGAGTTATGGTAAAACCTTCTTTGAGCGCTTCTATCATCCAGAGTACGTGTCATTGGTGATCGTTGGTGATGTTGAACCAAAAGAAACCATGAAAATGGTGAAGAAACATTGGGGCAATTGGAAAAAGGGCAACTATGTTGCAGATATCCCTCGAGAGCCTAAACAACAAGCGCCTAAATATGTGCACAAGCAATCAGAAGGTCTACCTGGTCATTGGTTGCTTGTTTCATATAAAGGGGCAGCGTGGCAGCCTACGCGTAAAGACCGCGCGGCACTGGATTTGATCTCAGACCTCTATTTTTCACCGAACTCAGCTCTATATCAAAAGCTCGTTGTCGACCAACAAATCGCAAGCCAAATGTTTACTTATAATCCTGAGACAAAAGACCCAGGTTTGTTACATGTGTTTGTAAAAGTCGAAAATGAGCAAGATTTAGCGGTTGTACGTGATGCGATCAATGAAACTTATGCTAAAGCGCGCACGGAGTTGGTCGATGCCGATAAGCTAGCAGCATTGAAATCAAATCGTAAGTACTCGTTTATCAATGATCTAGATTCTTCACAAGCAATTGCCTCTACGTTGGCCCAATACATGCACTTTGAACGTGATCCTGAGGTGATCAATCAATTGTATGCAACTGCTGATGCCGTGACTGCTGAAGATATCCGTGATATTGCTAATAAGTATTTTGTTGATGAAAGTCGCACTACTGTGACCATGTCGGCACTTGAGTCTATATCAGGTTTTGACAAAGAGGTGTCATTGACGAAACTGGTTGAAAAGGCAAATAAACCAGTAGCGCGTCACTTTAAGGTGTTGGATAAAACCAATAACTCGCCGCTGATTGATGTTAATTTACTCTTCTATACAGGGGCTGCAGCTGATCCTGTAGGTAAAAAAGGACTTGCAGCGATGACGGCTGCGATGATCGCAAATGGCGGTTCACAAAACAAAACTTACAAAGAAATTCAAAAAGAACTCTATCCGATCTCAGGGACTTTTAATTATCAAATTGACAAAGAGATGCTGTCTTTACGTGGCCGTGTGCATAAAGATAATGCGCAGCAATGGTATAGTTTGATCAGTGAACAACTGTTGGAGCCTGGATTTAGAGAAGATGACTTCAAGCGTTTGAAAAAAGAAATGCTGGATGCGATTAAATCGAGCTTAAAGTCTTCAAATGATGAAGAGTTAGGTAAAGAAATGCTTTATCACAAGCTGTATCAAGGGCACCCATATGAAAGCTACAACCTAGGTGACTTGTCAGATCTTGAATCATTAACGTTGGATGACGTTAAAGCGTTTTATAAGCAGCAGTTCACACAAGCGAAACTTAATGTGGGTATCACTGGGGCCATGCCAAAAGCGGTTAAAGCTCAGCTATTTGCAGATTTAAGCGCTTTACCAAAAGGTGAAGAATCTCGTCTGACTATTCCTGATGCGCCAGTACTTAAAGGCCATCATGCGACTATCGTAGAGAAAAGCGCAAAATCTACCGCCGTTTCTTTCGGCTTCCCAATTGATACGATTCGCAGTAGCAAAGACTGGACTGCCCTGTGGCTTGTTCGTTCTTACTTTGGTGAGCACAGAAATTCTAATAGTTATCTTTACCAACGCATCCGTGAAAAGCGTGGTATGAACTATGGTGATTATGCGTATATTGAATACTTCCCACGCGGTATGTTCCAAACCCAGCCAGATGCTAATTTGGGTCGTTCTGAGCAAATTTTCCAAGTGTGGTTACGCCCATTACGTTCAAATAACGATGCGCATTTCGCTACACGTGTTGCGTTATATGAACTCGATAAGTTAATTTCACAAGGGATGAGTGAGCAAGATTTTACAGCTACTCGCAACTTCTTAACTAACTATGTTGCTCAGTTAGTTGCAAGCCAAGACCGACAGCTTGGTTATGCAATGGACAGTCAGTTCTACAACATTGATAATTTTGCAGACTACGTACGTACACAGTTGGCAAGTTTAAGTGTTGAGGACGTAAATCGTGTGATCCGTGAAAACCTACAAACAGATAATATTCAATATGTATTTGTAACGGGCGATGGTAAAGACATGAAACAACGTCTAGCCGATGAGAAAGCATCGCCATTGAAGTACAACTCTGAAAAACCAGAGCAGCTACTCAATGAAGATAAACAAATCGCAACTTATAAACTCAATATTCCGAAGAAAAACATTGAAGTACTTGATGTAAAATCGGTATTTGAATAGTTAAAATTTACCTTGTAAATAAAGCCGCGCACTGCGCGGCTTTTTCTTAGTAGCCCCAATTATGTCTCTTAATTGCGCTGTAAATAGCGCTTTGTTATAACTAATTACAATATTGTTTTTTTTTCAGGTAACACTGAAGAAGTTTTCTGGTTAGAATCCAAGGTGTTTATATGAATCAAGGATCAACTATGCGTCATGAGATATGGCAACAACTTCGTACAGAAGCCAAAGAGTTAGTGAGCCGCGAGCCTTTGTTAGCCAGCCACGTTTATTCAAGTGTGCTTAATCATGAGTGCTTAGGTTCTGCGTTGAGTTTTATCGTTGCAAATAAGCTTGCAGACGCTGTTGTATCAGCATTTACGATTCGTGAATTGTTCGATCAAGCTTTTGTTGATTGTGATCATATGCTGACCCATGTTGCACATGACATTAAAGCGGTAAAAGACCGAGATCCTGCAGCAGATAGTTATCTGACCGTTATTCTTAACTTGAAAGGTTTCCATGCCATTCAAGCACACCGCTTAGCGCATTGTTTATGGCGTCAAAATCGCAAAGAGCTTGCACGTTTCATCCAAAGCCGGACTTCGGAAGTATTTGGCGTGGATATTCACCCTGCATGTAAAGTGGGTCACGGCATCATGTTTGACCATGCCACTGGCATTGTAATTGGTGAAACAGCAGTGATTGAAGACAACGTTTCGATTTTACAATCAGTGACGTTAGGTGGTACGGGCAATGAGCAAGGTGACCGCCACCCGAAAATTCGTGCTGGTGTACTGATTGGTGCTGGTGCGAAAGTGCTAGGTAACATTGAAGTAGGAGAAGGGGCGAGAATTGGTGCAGGTTCAGTGGTACTAAGTGCTGTAGCACCTCATACAACGGTTGTTGGTATTCCGGCTAAAGCAGTTGGCAAGCCTTGCAGTCCTTGTCCAGCAGAGAGCATGAATCAAAACTTTTTGGAAGACAGTGCTGACCCTGAAAATGAGTCGCACACCAGCGCTATGATCTAGAGGTGTTATGCGAGGGTTAGCACTATTGATAGTTGTTTTGTTGGCCTTTGCATCTGGTATCGTTGTGGAGCGTTTTTGGCTGAGTGCTTCATTTAATGAAACTCGGTTTATTGTCCAATCTCAATCAAGCAATAAGTCCTCATTACCACCACACAGCACCTATGTGGAAGATGATAGCCGTGCTCCGTCGGCTTCGAATAAAAGTGTGGAGGGTGACGACAAACTTTTAGCCGTAAAGCAAAACCTCGCCCGCCTAGAGCAAGAAAACTACGAACTTAAACAGCAACTTGAAGCACAATATAAACCTCTTGAACCTGATTTAAACTTGCCTGACACCGATTTAAATTCGTTATTAACGCATCAATATGAGCAAGAAGAAATCAGGGCGCCTTGGGCTGATGAAATTGAATTACACATTGCTGATTTTTTATATCAAAACAATTTCAGTCATCTTGTTGAGCTCAGTCATTATGGGTGTAAACAGACCGTTTGTAAGATTGAAATGGTGCCGCTTGAAAGCGCCGACAACTTTGATGCCACTACTTGGGAAATTGTACGCAGTAAGCTCTTTAAGCAAGAGTGGTATAAAAATTTTTCGGTCGCCACGTCCAGTAGTAATGGAGAATACATGGTGATGTTACTCAGCACACGGCAAACCAAAGACTAGTTTGGCTTTACTTCAATGACCTGCGAGTATATTTCACCATCATGCAACTGCGTGACAAGTGTATCTTTTGACGTAACTTGGTTGATTGATTTTATCACTTGGTCTTTTTGTTTGGTGATACTGTAGCCTCTCGAAAGTACGTTGAGTGGGCTGATACTGTCTAGCCGCGCGGAACATAAAGCGAGCGCATTTTGTCTTTTTTGCTGTTGTTTCTGCATTGCTTGTAGTAACGCATTCTGTAATTGTTTAATTTGTTGTTCGCTATCTGCTAGCCTTTTTTTCGGATGCTGGTGGCCTAGACGTTGTTGCATCAACGTCAGGGCATTGCTGCGCTTTGCATTTAATTGTAGATAAGCACGTGAGAGCCTATTGATAAGTTCATCAATGCGTTGTTGCTGCTGTAACAGTTGATTTTCTGGATGCTGTAGTTTGAGTCTTTGCTCTAAAGACGCGCAGTAGTTTTTTGCATGTTTTATGGCTTGCAATGCTTGGTTCGCTAAAGCGCGTTTATATTGTGCTAGTTGTTGCGCGAGCGCTTGCTGATCTGGGCTCACTAACTCAGCTGCGGCGGAGGGGGTCGCCGCGCGAATGTCCGCGACGTAGTCGCTCATGGTGGTGTCAATCTCATGACCAACGGCGCTTATCACAGGTAGAGTACTTGCAAAAATAGCGCGGGCGAGCTGTTCTTCATTGAAACACCATAAGTCCTCTAAAGAACCACCACCACGGCTAAGAATAATGACATCGACTTCATTTCTTAGGTTAGCAAGTTGCAGTTTTTCAATAAGTTGTAGGTGCGCTTCTTTACCTTGTACTTGAGCGGGATAGATGATGACTTCAAGTTGCGGTGCACGACGTTTTAAAACGGTTAAGATATCCTTGATGGCGGCACCCGTTGCTGAGGTGATCACACCCACTTTATTAATGTTTGCTGGTAATGGCTTTTTATGGGCACTACTAAACAAGCCTTCAGCGGCCAAACGCATTTTGAGTTCATCAAACTGCTGTTTCAATAAGCCTTCACCAGCCGGTTGCATTTGTTCAACAATCAGTTGGTAATCACCTCTTGGCTCATAGACTGAGACTCTCGCTTGTACTTCTACTTGTGCACCATTTGTTGGACGGTACTGACAATAGCGGTTGTTACCACGCCACATTGCGGCTTTAACTTGGGCCTTGTCATCTTTTAAAGAGAAATACCAGTGACCTGAAGCGGGAGCAACAAAGTTAGAAATCTCTCCACTTAAGCGAATTGATGCAAAACCCTGTTCCAAAATAGTGCGAATTTCTCTGTTTAGTCGTGAAACTGTGTAAGTTGCGTTCGCTGAAGATGCAAAGCTGGTCAATGACATAAGTCGCTCCATAAAAAATTCACGGTTACTTTATCATATTTTTTGATAAATTTTATTTACTCGGATAAGGAACGCTGATAAAATTTCGCCGCAATTCCTTATACTCAGTTCCAATTGAGAGAAACCGCAACCATGCTAAGAATTGCAAAAGAAGCCCTAACCTTTGATGATGTGCTACTCGTTCCGGCACATTCTACTGTTTTACCTCATACAGCAAATCTATCAACGCGATTGACGCGTGGTATTAAGTTAAACCTACCTTTGGTATCTGCATCTATGGATACAGTGACTGAAGCTCGTCTTGCTATTGCGCTTGCGCAGGAAGGCGGTATCGGGTTTATCCACAAAAACATGACGATTGAAGAGCAAGCACGTAACGTACGCAAAGTAAAAGCATACGAAGCGGGCATTGTTACTTTTCCAGTTACCGTTTCTGCTGACTTAACAATTGCACAAGCAAATGCGTTAGCTGAAGAAAAAGGTTTTTCAGGTTTCCCAGTAACTGGTGCTGATAACCAACTTGAAGGGATTGTAACCAGCCGTGATATGCGTTTTGAAACTAAGCTAGATCAGCCTGTTTCAACGGTAATGACGACTAAAGAAAATTTAGTGACGGTGAAAGAAGGTGCATCTCGTGAGGAGATTTTGGGCCTGATGCACGAACACCGCATTGAAAAAATTCTTGTAGTTGATGATGCATTTAAACTTAAAGGCATGATCACGGTAAAAGACTACCAAAAAGCACAAGAAAAACCGAATGCATGTAAAGACGAGCAAGGTCGTTTACGTGTTGGCGCAGCGGTTGGCGTTGGTGCTGGTACTGATGAGCGTATTGCGGCTTTGGTTGAGTCAGGTGTAGATGTATTGTTGATTGATACGTCACACGGCCACTCTCAAGGGGTTATTGAGCGTGTTAAAGAAACTCGTGAAGCATACCCAGATTTGCAAATCGTAGCGGGTAATGTTGCCACTGCTGAAGGTGCAATAGCGTTAGCTGATGCAGGTGTTGATGCGGTTAAAGTAGGTATTGGCCCAGGTTCTATCTGTACTACGCGTATTGTAACTGGTTGTGGTGTACCACAGATCACGGCAATTTCTGACGCAGTTGAAGGCTTAAAAGGCCGTGATATTCCTGTTATTGCTGACGGTGGTATCCGTTTCTCTGGTGATATCGTAAAAGCGTTGGTAGCAGGTGCATCATGCGTAATGGTTGGCTCAATGTTGGCAGGTACTGAAGAAGCACCAGGCGAAGTGGAGCTTTACCAAGGCCGTTATTACAAGTCTTACCGTGGTATGGGTTCTTTGGGTGCAATGAACCAAAAAGAAGGTTCATCAGACCGTTACTTCCAAAAATCAAATCAAGCAGACAAGCTGGTACCAGAAGGTATTGAAGGTCGTGTTGCTTACAAAGGGCCAATTGCGACCATTATTCACCAGCAAGTAGGTGGTATTCGTAGTGCAATGGGCTTAACAGGTTGTGCCACAATCCAAGAACTAAATACTAAACCGCAGTTTGTTCGTGTCACATCTGCGGGTATGGGTGAGTCTCACGTTCACGACGTGCAGATCACCAAAGAAGCCCCTAATTACCGCTTGGGCTAACATCAAAACGGGGCTAGCGTTTGCTGGCCCTTCTTAATTTTAAGTAAAGCGGCATTTTATGCTTTACTGAATTAGTCGTTTACTAACTAACGAGATTATCAATGAGCAAAGATATCCACGATTCCCGCATTTTGATCTTAGACTTTGGTTCGCAATATACGCAGTTGATCGCACGTCGTATCCGTGAGATTGGTGTGTATTGTGAGCTTTGGGCTTGGGACGTTACCGAAGAGCAGATCCGTGAATTCAACCCGCAGGGTATTATTCTTTCAGGTGGCCCAGAGTCTACGACTTTAGAGAATAGTCCAAGAGCGCCAGAATACGTGTTTAATGCCGGAGTACCAGTATTAGGCGTTTGTTACGGTATGCAAACCATGGCAATGCAGTTAGGTGGATTGGTACATAGCTCTGATAAAAAAGAATTTGGCTATGCGCGCGTTGAAAAAGTTGGCAACTGTAAGTTGTTCGACCAAATTCAAGACCATATTGAAGATGGTGCAGACTTCTTAGATGTATGGATGAGCCATGGTGATAAAGTGGTTGAAATTCCAGATACATTTGTCACAACAGCAAAAACAGACACTTGTCCACATGCTGCGATGTCTTGGGAAGAAAAACGTTTTTACGGTGTACAATTCCACCCTGAAGTAACACACACGCAGCAAGGTCAGCGTTTATTAGAGCGCTTTGTGATTGATATCTGTGGTTGTGAAAAGCTTTGGACACCAGCGCAAATCATCGAAGATGCGGTTGCTCGTATTAAAGAGCAAGTGGGTGATGATGAAGTTATCCTTGGTCTATCGGGCGGTGTTGATTCATCTGTGGTTGCAATGCTTATTAACCGTGCGATTGGTGACAAGCTAACTTGTGTATTTGTTGACAACGGCTTACTTCGATTAAACGAAGGCGAACAAGTCATGGAGATGTTTGGCGATAAATTTGGCCTAAATATCATCAAAGTCGATGCTGAAGAACGATTCTTGAAAGCACTTGAAGGCATTGATGAGCCGGAAGCAAAGCGTAAGTCTATTGGCCATACATTCATCGAAGTATTCGATGAAGAGGCTGGTAAGCTTAAAAATGCGAAGTGGTTAGCGCAAGGTACCATTTACCCAGACGTCATTGAGTCAGCGGCATCTGCGACGGGTAAAGCACACGTGATCAAGTCTCACCACAACGTGGGTGGTTTGCCAGAAGACATGGAAATGGGCCTAGTAGAACCATTACGTGAGCTATTCAAAGACGAAGTTCGCAAAATTGGCTTAGAGTTGGGCTTACCTTACGACATGCTATACCGTCACCCGTTCCCAGGTCCTGGTTTAGGTGTTCGTGTACTGGGTGAGATCAAAAAAGAATATTGTGATTTACTACGCCGTGCTGACGCTATCTTCATCGAAGAGTTGCACAAAGCGGATTTATACCACAAAGTATCGCAAGCATTTACCGTGTTCCTACCTGTACGCTCTGTAGGTGTTATGGGTGACGCGCGTAAATACGACTGGGTTGTTTCACTACGTTGTGTTGAAACAATTGATTTCATGACGGCACGTTGGTCACACCTACCTTACGAATTCTTAGGTCAGGTATCGAATCGTATCATTAACGAAATCGATGGTATTTCTCGCGTGGTGTATGATATTTCAGGTAAACCACCAGCGACCATTGAATGGGAATAACAGCAAGTAGCTGAAAATACATTTATACCAAGGGCGAATAGTTAAAAATTCGCCCTTTTGCTTATTTTAAAAGCAGTTGAACAGCTTTTTCATAATTTTGCTTTACCTTTGTAAAAACCTCTTTATAATGCGTCGACATTGCAGGGGCGTAGTTCCAATTGGTAGAACAGCGGTCTCCAAAACCGATGGTTGCGGGTTCGAGTCCTGCCGCCCCTGCCACTTTCTCTCCTTTGCTTTATATTCCATAAACCTTTATATTTCTTTTTAGATAACGCTCTGTAGATCAGGTTACTATGCATCCTTTGTATGCCGATATTCTCGATGTTACTTTATTAAAGCTCAACGCGCATTTTTGCACCTCTGATACTCATTGCGACGATAGTGCTGCAAATGAATTAATTGCACTGACTTTGAATGAACAGTTGTGGGCTGATATTCAACGTGCATCGGAGCAAAGATTGACGCAGGTCTTTCAGGCTAGTGAAATATCAGTTCATGATGGGGCACTTTTTCTTCCTTCTCAGAATTTAACAAGCCAGCAAAAACGCCAATTGTGGGAGTTACTTTGTGACTAACCATGAAATTTTCAGAAATAAATTGGCTGAGCTACCTCTGTCAGATTTAATGTTCGTTGAGAACGCTTGCCATTCATTTCCTTGGTCTCAAAGTACGATGCAGTCGTGCTTACAAGGACGTTACTTTAATGGTGCTGTGATCTCGCAAGGCCAATTATTAGGGTTTTATATTGGCGAGGTAGCGGGGCCTGATCATACCTTGATGGATATTTGTGTAGCGCCTCAATTTCAGCGCCAAGGGATCGCTAAAGCGTTACTCAGTGACTTCATAGAAGTGAGTGAAAAGGCTAATGCGGAAAACTTGTTTCTTGAAGTGAGGGCGTCAAATACAGGTGCGATTGCGCTTTATCATTGGGCGGGCTTTAGTGAAGTAGGGATTCGTAAGAATTACTACCCATCCGCTAATGGCAAAGAAGATGCAGTACTGATGGCTATGACTTTGGGCTTTGGTAACGAGGTTACGCAGGAGAAGTAGCGCTTTGCCTTTGAATGGTGTACTTAATGGCTTCAATAAGCGATAATATGGCGTATTGTCGTCTGTTACTGTCATTGCTGGTTAATGTTTGTTCCAAGAAGTCGGCTGCACTGTGAATGTTCATCAAACCAAAGCACCCTGCGCTCCCCTTTAGGCTATGCGCGAGTGCCCTCAAGGATTCCCAGTCATTTGTTTGATAGAAAGCCTCTAGCTCTTGCATATAGTCAGGTAATTTTTGTGTATAGTTTTGAGTGATTTGTTCGAACTTCTCGCTTTTGAGCAATGAATCCCACTTAGAATCACTGGCCGCTTGCAGTTGTAGGTGCTTTAGCAATACCTTGCCCAATTGCACTCTATCGATTGGTTTGCCCAGTGTGGCATCACAACCTGCCTTTAAATACACTTCTAAATCGTGCTTCATCACGTTCGCTGTAAGCGCGATAATTGGTCCGTCGTAGGCTGCGTGGCGCAGCATCTCAATGGCTTCCAGTCCACCCATTACTGGCATTTGCATATCCATTAAAATCAGCTGATAGTCATTGACGAGGGCTTTTTCAACAGCTTGCGCTCCATCACTGACCACATCTGGTGTGATCCCCCACGCCTGTAAAAGCAGACATATAAGCTCTTGATTATCTGGGTTATCTTCAGCTAGCAAAATTCTGGCATCAAACTGCATCTCGGCAAACCCTTGGGATATGCTTTTTTCTGGTACAGATGCGGATAGCTCGCTCATCATTGTCGGTTGCATGTCATGATAGTTACCAGCAATGGTCACTGTGAAGCTGCTACCCATACCTTGTTCGCTTTGTACCGTGACATCACCACCTAACAAAATAGCCAAGTTTTTGGCAATACATAAACCTAAACCTGTTCCACCAAAACGTCTTGTCGTCGTCGTATCAGCCTGCTCGAAAGGTTTGAATATTCGATTTATTGCTTCTCTAGACATGCCAATGCCAGTGTCTTCGATTTGAAATTTGAATTGTTGGTTGGAGGCCAAATACGCGACACGAATAGTAATGCCACCTTGCTCGGTAAATTTTACGGCGTTACTGCAGATATCAATTAAGATTTGCTTTAGTCTTGTTGTATCGCTGTATAGCATAACGGGTAGCGGAAAGAGGTAATCTAACGTAAACGACAAACCTTTTTTCTCGCTCATAGGTTGAATGATCTGTGCGATATCTTCAATGAGCGATTGCACATCGACCTCGTGCTGTTCAACCGCTAGTTTTTCCGCTTCGATTTTAGATAAATCCAAAATATTGTTGATTAGTTCGAGTAAATGTCTGGAATTGCGAAGCATGGTCTCAAGGTGACGTTGACTGAGCTCGCTACTACCTTGTTCCAGTAGTTGCTCTGTAAAACCGATAATTGCGGTCAGAGGCGTGCGAATTTCATGGCTCATATTGGCTAAAAACCGGCTTTTTAACTCATTCGCTTGTTCGGCTTGTGTATATGCCGCTTCCAACTCTTTATTGGTCCTCTCCAAGGCATGTGTGCGGTTAGATACCTTCTTTTCTAAATTATGTTTATAGTCTTCAAGTAGGTCACGGGCATCTCTGATCTGCGTGACCATTTCATTGAAATCTATAAATAATTTACCAATTTCATCTTTGTTTTGTGTGGGTAAGTATACCGATAAGTCTCCATCTCCGACTCGATGGCTTGCTTCTCCAAGTAACTCAATAGGCGTAATTAGAAACCTTTTTACGACAATGAGTATGAATAGAGGTAGCGCGAATATAGAGAGAAAAACGATTAAAAAAGTGAGATTTTTTATCGTTCTACCAGCTTCATTAAGGAGTTCTTTTGGGTAAGCTGAAAGATAGAAGTAATCGTCACTGAGTTGCACTGAGTAGCCAATGCGTTGTTGACTGTACAGCGTGGGTAAATCAAACGTGGCCAACTCTTCTTGGTCGGCGGCTTGCTCAATGGTATGCGTTTCTTGTTCTGTGAGGTTTTTGGTTTTGAGCTGAGGATCAGAACTGAATAAAACCTGCCCACTTCCTGTGACGAGCAGATTAAGTGTTTGCTCGTAGGGAGACTGTAAAATGCTGTAATTGATGATCGAAGGATCAACTTTAATAATGATATAGTGACTGGGTGTAGGTAGTTCAGGACTATATACCTCTTGTATGAAATATAAGTGCGTTGTGCTGTTGAATGCCGACTCCATAAAGTATAACTGGTGCAGGTTGCTTGATAAAACTTGCTCAAAAAATGGGTAAAAGCTGGGCGGTTGATTTAAATTACTTGCATAAAACGCCAGACTCCCCCCTAAGTGATCAACTAAATTAATATTTAAAATATCAGGGTACGCTTCCTCATAGCTTGCGAACACATCAAGCAGTGCGCTGAGCTTTTGAGTATTGTTAGCCTTGTCCCTTTGCGATAAAAAATCAAAAAGCACAGGAGAGCTGGATAAGAGCTTGGTTGTTGACTGATAAGTACTTATATAATTTAAAACTTTTTGCTGTTGTTGTGCTACGAAGCGGCTGACAGTTAGCTTGACTTGTTTTTCGGTTGAATTGCTTACACTGGTTTGCGTTAAGCCCCCTAAAAATAGCAGCGGCAATATCACCAAAGGTGAGATGTAAAGCAAAAGCTTTAAGCTTAACTTGCTTATTTTCATGGGCTGTATGATGTCCTTATGGCATGAAGTGATTGGTATTAAAACCTCATTTTAGTACAACCTATGTCAGTGTTCGAATATTCTCAAGTTACTTGTATCAACTCGTGTTTTTTAAAGTAATGCGCCTTAAAAGCTAAACGCTACAAACTTACTACATTTCTTTGCAGTAACTCACAGCTAAGTCATTTATTTTGGAATTATTGTCCTTTGTAAATAAACCACCAATTGAGTACAAGATAAGGAGATAGAGTGATGCACGGTCTAAAACACGTAACAAGAGCAGCATGTTTGCTTTTTTGTTTTACAGTGATGAGTTGTGAGGCGATGAGTGATGGCACTTTTCAAATGCGTTTGAATTTTGAAGTGGATCAACAAGTACGACGAGGCGTGTTGAGCTTACCTACGGCAAGTTCTCAATCGCTAAAAGCATGTGTTTTGTTTGTACATGGTGATGGAGACAGTAATAGTTATGCGGATGGTTATTATGAGCCGATTTGGGAGGAATTAGCGAGTAGGGGAATTGCGTCTTACTCGTGGGATAAACCGGGCGTTGATTTTTCTGAGGGAAATTGGCTACATCAGTCTATGGACGATCGGGCTTATGAAGTCCTGGCGGCATACGAGATGCTTACATCAAACTCTGAACTGAATTGCCCATCAGTGGGGGTTATCGGTTTTTCACAAGCAACTTGGGTGGTGCCAAAGGTGCTGGTTAAGGAGCATGATATTGACTTTGCGGTTTTTATATCTACTCCCATTAACTGGCTAGCGCAAAGTCAATACTTAACTGTGATTCGCTTACACAGTGAGGGTTACGACGAAGCATTCATTACAAGGCGCCTTGAGTTTGAAGCATTGCTGAATGAACAGATCATGGCAGGTATGAGTTATGACGACTTTTTGGTGTATGAGCAGAGCGTGGTACCAAAAGAGCATCGTTCGACGCCTGTAGGGCGGGATCGATATGGGTTTATTCAAAAAAATATTGGTTCTGACTCAACTGAGGATTTGTTAGATATCACTCAGCCAATTTTGCTTATGCTTGGGGAGCAAGATGTCAATATAGATGCGCAGCGTAGCTTGGAACAGTATAAAGAGATATTCAAATCTCGAGCATCGCAATTTAGTTATCGCATGTACCCCAATACAGAGCACTCAATGTTGAAAGCGGATGAGTTCTTACCAATACGTTCTCCCTATTGGTTTTGGCTAAAAATGGTGTTGATGGGTCGGGATGGATTTCATCCTGCATTCTTAAATGATTTGGGGGATTGGGTAGAGCAACAAGCAAACAAACAACCAAGATAGAATGCTATTCGCTATGGTTAGATACATTTTAACTAGCTTAAAGTGTTAACCGGCGAACAGGAACAGCAACCTGCAAAGGGAAACAAACTTTAACTTAAACAGGCGGCTTTTTTGCCCAGTGTAAAACAGGTATAATCGGCAAAATTTTAATTTGTTTGCGCGATTGAAGTCGCGACTACACAGGGCAAAAGCTGCTTACATGTCAAATATTGTCAATGAAATTCAAAAGCGACGCACGTTCGCGATTATCTCGCACCCGGATGCGGGTAAAACAACCATCACCGAAAAAGTATTGTTATTCGGAAAGGCGCTACAAAAAGCCGGTACCGTAAAAGGCCGTGGCTCTAACCAACACGCAAAATCAGACTGGATGGAAATGGAAAAAGAGCGTGGTATCTCGGTTACCACGTCTGTGATGCAGTTTCCATACAATGATGCACTGGTGAACCTACTTGATACGCCGGGGCACGAAGACTTCTCTGAAGATACTTATCGTACATTGACCGCTGTTGACTCGTGTTTGATGGTGATTGATGCAGCAAAAGGTGTAGAGGACCGTACCCGTAAATTGATGGAAGTAACACGTTTGCGTGATACGCCAATCGTGACGTTTATGAATAAATTAGACCGCGATATTCGCGATCCAATGGAATTACTAGACGAAGTTGAAACTGAGCTTAATATTGCTTGTGCACCTGTGTCATGGCCAATAGGCTGTGGTAAAGAGTTCAAAGGTGTGTATCACATTCACCGTGATGAAACGATTTTATACCAAACCGGTCAAGGTCACACCATTCAAGAAAAGCGCGTTGTTAAAGGCTTAGATAATCCAGAACTAGACGAAGCAGTAGGCGCTGAGCTTGCAGAGCAGCTGCGTGAAGAGCTGGAGCTAGTCATTGGTGCATCACATGAATTTGATCAAGAGTTGTTCTTAAAAGGTGAGTTAACGCCCGTGTTCTTCGGTACAGCGCTTGGTAACTTTGGTGTTGATCACATGCTTGATGGTTTAACAGAGTGGGCCCCTGCGCCAATGCCACGCCAAACAGAAGAGCGTGAAGTTAAAGCGGAGGAAGAGAACTTCTCAGGTTTTGTGTTTAAGATCCAAGCAAATATGGACCCTAAGCACCGTGACCGTATCGCGTTTATGCGTATTGTATCGGGCAAATATAGCCAAGGTATGAAGATGAACCATGTGCGCATTGGTAAGCAAGTGAGCATCTCAGATGCCGTGACCTTTATGGCAGGTGACCGTGAACGTGCGCAAGATGCATTTGCGGGTGACATCATCGGTTTACATAACCACGGCACAATCCAAATCGGTGATACCTTTACCCAAGGCGAAAAGTTGAAGTTCAGTGGTATTCCAAACTTCGCGCCAGAATTGTTCCGTCGTATTCGTCTAAAAGATCCACTTAAGCAAAAGCAATTGCTAAAAGGCCTAGTTCAGCTATCTGAAGAAGGGGCTGTACAGGTATTTAGACCACTTATTAACAACGACTTAATTGTAGGTGCTGTGGGTGTTCTACAGTTTGACGTGGTAGTCGCACGCTTAAAAGCAGAATATAACGTTGACGCCATTTATGAGAGCGTGAATGTCCAAACGGCGCGTTGGGTAAGCTGCTCTGACGAAAAGAAAATGGCTGAATTTAGACGCAAGTGTGAAGCGAACTTGGCTCTAGATGGCGGTGATAACTTAACCTACATCGCACCAAGCCGTGTCAACTTAAACTTGTCAATGGAGCGCTACCCAGATGTTGAGTTCCACCATACACGTGAACACTAAGCCGCAGGAAAAGGATAAAGTATGAACATTAAAACAATTCTTATTGAAAAAGCCAATGCGGCCATGTTGGCAGCTGGGATCCCAGAAGGTAGCAACCCGGCAGTAACGCAAAGCACGCGTCCACAGTTTGGTGATTACCAAATTAACGGTGCGATGGGCGCAGCAAAAGCACTTAAAACCAACCCAAGAGAGTTGGCGCAAAAAATCATTGATAACCTTGATGTAAGCGATATCGCTGCACAGACTGAAATTGCAGGCCCAGGTTTTATCAATATTCACTTAAAGCCTGAGTTTTTGTCGGCAAGCTTAGAGGCTGCAAATAAAGACACCAAGCTGGGAGTGTCTGAACATCAGCCAGCACAAAAGGTGGTTGTTGATTACTCATCACCAAACCTTGCTAAAGAAATGCACGTAGGGCACTTACGTTCAACCATTATTGGTGATTCTGTCGTGCGTGCTCTAGAGTTTCGTGGAGATACTGTTGTACGTCAAAACCACATGGGTGACTGGGGTACACAGTTTGGAATGTTGATAGCTCATCTTGAAGATTTGCTAAACCAAGGTGTTGACTTAGAAAACGTGGCGTTAGCTGATCTTGAAAGTTTTTACCGTGACGCGAAAAAACGTTTTGACGATGAAGAAGGCTTTGCGGATAAAGCACGTGATTATGTTGTTAAGCTGCAAAGTGGTGATGCGCACTGTAAAAAGCTGTGGCAAATGTTCATTGACACCTCAGTAAAACACTCTGAAGAAGTCTACGAAAAACTTAATGTGACGCTAACGCGTGACAATATCATGGCAGAGAGTGCGTATAATGATCGTTTAGTTGGTGTTATTGAATTACTTAAGTCAAAAGGTCTTGCCGTAGAAGACCAAGGTGCACAGGTTGTGTTCCTTGATGAACTAGCGAATAAAGACGGTGAACCCTCTGTATTTATCGTACAAAAATCAGGTGGTGGCTTTTTATATTCAACCACTGATTTAGCAGCCTGTGATTACCGCTCAAATGAGTTGGATGTTGATCGGATCTTAATTTTTGTAGATGCGCGTCAAGGGCTGCACTTTAATCAAGTTGAGATCACGGCGCGTAAAGCCGGTCTTTTAAAAGATAAAACCTCTTATGAGCCAAGCCTGTTTGGCACCATGATGGGTGACGATGGTAAGCCATTCAAAACTCGTACGGGTGGCACGGTTAAGCTGGCTGATTTACTTGAAGAAGCGGTGAGTCGCGCGACAGAAAAACTTGCTAACCGTGATTCAGGTTTATCTGATGAAGAGCGCGGTGAAATTGCTCGTAAAGTCGGTATTGGCGCGGTTAAATACGCTGATTTATCAAAACACCGTACGAGTGATTATATCTTCAACTGGGATAGCATGTTGAGCTTTGAAGGTGCGACGGCGCCTTACCTGCAATATGCATACACGCGTGTGCGCAGTATCTTCCGTAAAGCTGGCATCGACAGCACTACGTTAAATGCTACGGTGAGCATTGTTGAGCCACAAGAAAAAGCGTTGGCGCTTAAATTACTTCAGCTAGAAGAAGTACTTGACCTGATGATCAGTGAGGCAACGCCACACGTACTATGTGGTTACTTGTACGAATTGGCAAGCTTATACATGACATTCTATGAAGCATGTCCAATTCTTAAAGATGATGTGGCTGAAGATATACGCAATAGCCGTCTAGTACTGTGTAACCTGGTCGCTAATACCTTACGCACGGGCCTTGATCTATTAGGTATTGAAGTAATGGAACAAATGTAACCTTGCATTTTCCTAGTTACTGATAACGATATACGTGTTAATCTAAAAGCCGCATCAAACCTCGTTTATGCGGCTTTTTTGTAAGGAAAAATCATGCAGCTTGAAGATATTCGCCGAGAATATAGCAAAGGTGGTTTACGTCGTGAGATGTTGGCCGACAGTCCTATTGCCCAGTTTGAAACTTGGCTAAAACAAGCGGTCGACGCCAAGTTTACTGATCCCACCGCCATGGTTGTAGCAACGGTTGATGAACATGGCCAGCCGTCACAGCGTATTGTGCTATTAAAGCACTTAGATGAGCAAGGTTTTGTGTTTTTTACCAACACAGGCTCTCGAAAGGCACAGGAAATAAAAGGCAACGACAAGGTATGCTTGCACTTTCCTTGGCACGAAATAGAGCGTCAAGTGATTGTGTACGGCGAAGCTAAGCCATTATCAACAGCGGCAGTCGCAAAGTACTTTTTATCTCGCCCTGAAGAGAGCCAACTGGCGGCGTGGGCATCACAACAATCACGCCCAGTGTCATCGCGAAAAGCATTGATGGAAACATTTCATTCAATGAAAGCTAAATTTGCCAAAGGTAAAATACCACTGCCTGATTTTTGGGGCGGTTATTGTGTTGAGCCTACTAAAATTGAATTTTGGCAAGGCGGAGAGCATCGCTTGCATGACCGCTTTATGTACATAAAACAAAGCGATGGTTCATGGCTTGTGGATAGGCTAAACCCGTAAAGTTCGAGAATGCGCTTTGCGGCGCATTCCTAAATAGCAGGCCGTGCGTGTTATGCAATTTATCGATAGCCACTGTCATTTAGACTTTCCTGAGCTGCAAAGCACGCTCCAAGACCATATAGAACAAGCTCACAGGCTAGGGGTAACACACTTTGTTGTACCGGGCGTAACGCTACTCCAGTGCCAGCAGTTAGTCGCATTTGCTCAGTTATATCCGCAGTGTAAAATTGCCTTTGGTTTACATCCGTATTTTATTGCGCAACATGATGATGATTCGTTTGCTCAACTCAAAGCCTTAGCCATAAAACACCGAGATGGCCTAGTTGCGATTGGGGAATGTGGCATTGATGGAACATGTGACAATCTTGATTTTCAGCAACAGTTATTCATTCAGCATATACAACTGAGTAATAAACTGGAGCTGCCTTTGATTGTGCACCATCGACAAAGTCATCATTTAATTGCACAAGCGTTTAAGCAAATGCCACCGCGTTTTGGTGGAGTCATTCATGCCTTTTCAGGCTCATTTCAGCAGGCCCAGTATTATATCAAGCAGGGTTTCAAACTCGGTGTGGGTGGCACCATAAGTTACGAGCGCGCACGTAAAACTAAGCAAGTGTTCTCACAACTGCCATTAGAAAGCTTACTGTTAGAAACGGATGCGCCTTCAATGCCTTTAGCGGGTTATCAGGGTCAAGCAAATGTGCCTAAGCGGCTGGTGGAAGTATTTAAATATTTGAGTGAATTTCGCTCAGAAACTAAAGAGCAGATTGCAGCGCAGATTTATTCTTCTTCTCGTGCACTTTTTCGGATCTGACGTTTTACTTCCCAGCTTTTTAAAGCGCGACCTATTTGCCATGTAAACGCGCAAGTGATCAGTAGCATGAGTAACACCATACGGCCTAATTCGTGGAAATGGTAATGACTTTGGCTCATGGCTGATTGGGTAAGGTACACGGTGCTGACAAAACCCAAAGGTTCACCATTATCAATGATGGGCACAACGATGGCGTTTTTAAGCTGACTAACCCCTGGTACGTCATCGGGCAGACCATAAACAGATGTACTTTCTACAAAATTATCGCCCGCAATAAGTAAATGCCCAGCTTGATTGTATATCGCTACGCTCAGCATATGCTCGTCATGCTCGAGGTGATCACACAGCTCTTTTAACCGTCTCATGTCTTCATTTTGTATCGGCTTAATGGCGTTCAGCGCAAGTTGTGCAACTAGACTTCGTGCCCCCAAGTCGGCCTGCTTGTGTAATAGCTGATGTGATTGAAAACTGGTATTAAAGGCAAGCCAAGTTAAGGTAATAAAGCAGATGGCAGCCACAAACAATCGGATCAATCGACGACCTTGAGATGAACTTATTAAATCAATTGCTTGCGTATTTTTCATAAACCCTGCGTTGGTTGCTGACAGTGCCACTGATTGATGTTAAAAAGGGCGAGTTAGTTATCTAGGAGCTTTTGTATGCCAACCTCAAGTCTTGCGTTATTACCCGATCACGATTTGTCACATATCTTCACTCTAGCAAAATGGTATCAAATTGAAAATGGTGAATACCACTTGAGTAAAGGTGTACCGGATAAGCAGCTTGGGGTGTTTATTACTTTGTTTGGTGAAGCGCTCACTACGGCTAAATTACAGAATTTTCTTGATTACTTACATAGTTCTGAATTAAACGTTTCAGCTATTTGTTATTACCATCCACATCCTGCGTTGCCAGAAGCGATTGCACTATACGTTGATTATGGATTTGAAAACATCACTGAGCAGCTAAAAAAAGAGCTGAGAGAGGCTGCACACTCATTGGCATTGCAAACTGGCATTTTGGCGACACCGCCAACAACCTCGAAACCCGGTTTATTGGTGATGGATATGGATTCCACAGCAATAAAAATAGAATGTATCGATGAAATTGCGCGTTTAGCAAATGTTTATGATGAGGTAGCGTCCGTGACTGCACAAGCAATGGCGGGGCAATTGGCATTCAGCGAAAGTTTGCATCAGCGAGTGAGTAAACTTGAGGGCATTGAGCTTAGCCTTATTCAAGAGTTGAAAGAGAATTTACCTTTGATGGATGGAGTAAAAGCCTTATGCGCCCATTTAAAGCAACATGGCTGGCACTTATATATTGCATCAGGTGGTTTTACTTGGTTTGCCGAGGCTTTATTGAAGCCATTACAGCTAGATGGCTGTTTTGCTAATGAGCTTGAAATTGTCGATGAGCGCTTAACAGGAAAGGTGTTAGGCGAAGTGGTTGATGCACAAAAAAAAGCGGATATTTTGACAATGCTGATGCAACAGCATGGCTTGAGTAAGTCACAAACCGTGGCAATGGGGGATGGGGCGAACGATTTACTCATGATGGCGCAAGCGGGTATAGGGATTGCTGCACATGGTAAACCTAAGGTTGTTGCTCAGGCTGATGCTGCGATTTGCGAGGGGTCACTTCTACAGGTGCTTTATTTTTTGTCTATTCCAGTTTGAACGTGCAGCCAAAACCTAAATATTCATAAGTTTGGCATGGTGAGGTTAAAGATAAATTTAACCCACCATTAAACTGAATTAATCGACAATAGAAAAACGATACCTCTTTATTCGATACAATTTATTAGCACATAACCCTTGCTCTCGTGGGTATGTGTTTTGAGACAGAAACAACGCTCTAGAAAGCCCTTGGTTTTAAGTGCTGCCAAAGCTTGCTCACAGATATGGCATTGCTTGCCAGAGTGACCTCTGTCATCAACGCTTGTAACACCTCTTTTCTCACCTCATTACAGTTTGTTGAAATAGAGCGCTTTATGCCAACACCTAAATGTTAATTAAGTGAGGTTATTTGGTTTATTTTGTGTAAATTTTAGGCGATCGGTGTTAGATTCTTGGTTGTTGCATACTGTTTTTATTTCTCTTCAGACTAAAAGACAGTGCTGTAATTCATAGGGGTATTTCCCTTCTTCCGAATATAACAATCATGAATTTCAAGGAGTTGAGTATGATATTTTTACCGCGTTTATTCTTTATTATTATATTGATATACAGTCAGGTGACTTTGGCGCGCACCCAATTGATACAGAACGACTGTGAAACTGCATCAACATTGCTCGGCGCATTACACCTAAAAGCGCTGAGTAATGAAGTCCCTTTGAGTGCCGATCTCACACTGCGGTTTTTAGGTTTCGATGTAATTAAAAAGCAAGGTGAACCGTATTTAAGAGCCCGATTTGCTGCAAGTCAGCTCGAGTATGCATATTTTGATGTATACACAGAGGACAGCACATTGCACTGCGGAGTGCTGGTCCCCGAGTCTATCCACAGCGAAAGACAAGCATGGGCAGTCGATTTGCCCGTGAGCGAGGCGCTAAACCGTTTGCAAGATACACAAACGCTTGGTATTTGGGTGTTTAGTGAACGGCTTGTAGATGGTCAGCAGCATCAGTTTGTAACGGAGTTAAACTATGACAAAGCAGCACTGCTGGCGTTATTGCGTCACAATGACGAGACATCACTGCCGTATGCACTGAAAATGCAGCACCCTAGCGATCTGAATCATTATTCAAATCAAAAGGAAGTTGTGTACTGCCTCAATTCATGGGGGGGAGATTGTGATTATACGCATAGTGATCATCCTAATTACGACGGGCCGTGGCAAGAAATCGCACATTTGATTTTGCCGATTAAAGGTGAAGTTGTAGTGGAAGGCTACATTACTCGCTTGTTATTTAAAGAAGACATTGAACTGGAAGGGTTAAATATTGCTGCTACGGATTTTGGAATCTGGAACTATGCTAATCCTCTAAATGAATTAGGTGCACTTCGCGGTAACGCTAAAGCCTTTTTAGCGCCATTTTTTACGTTAACTTATCACAAAGAGCCAAACTCCGAGACGGTGAAAACAAAAATAGCATGGGATATTCCACTACAATATGGAGAGTTTTTACATCGCAGTAGTTATTTTCGAGATTATGAAACCTACTGGCTAATGAGCTTAGCCTACGAATATAGCTCGTCTGGCGGTCAATTAGATGGCAAACAACGTAGTTATGTGCAAAAAACAGAACAGACTCAAAAACAGATTAATTTTATTGCGATAAGTGGTTTAAATGAAGCGAAAAATGGCTCGTTTAAGCTGGCACCACTTAAAGTGACCTATCCATAAGTTATTTGCCTGCGAGGTTGGGTTTGCATTGGCTGAACCCAACTTCAAACACCACAGTGTGGGCTGAGCCGCTTAATGGCTCCATGTTATTCGCTGTGCCAGATACGCAATTATGACATTTTACTTGTTAGAATACCTTATCTGGTCAGACCTTTTGCATATTCCTTTGCAATTCGATATTTTTGTATAAAGTTTAGACTTTACGTGTGTGCATTGTACGACATTTATACGCAGATTTTTGACAGCTTTCCTTGATTTTGGTAACGTATTGCACAAATTTGGTATGACCAATTTACCTTTTGGTTTTAATAACACCGCAAATCACTGCAAGCAGCGATTGGCAGTACACTGAAATTCGGCGTTAGATCAATGTCTTTAAAGATAAAAGCAGCGAAGTTATCCGATGTTATTTTAGAGCAACTCGAGAATATGATCCTTGAGGGCTCGTTAATGCCGGGTGCCAAGTTACCTCCAGAGCGCGAGCTGGCGAAGCAATTTGAAGTCTCTCGGCCTTCATTGCGCGAAGCGATTCAAAAGCTTGAAGCAAAAGGCTTGGTAACACGTCGTCAAGGTGGTGGCACTTACGTAAAAAATCAGCTTGAAGAAGGACTTACTGATCCGTTATTTGATTTGATCAGTAAACACCCTGAATCGCAATTTGATTTACTTGAATTTCGTCATGCCCTTGAAGGCATTGCGGCTTATTATGCAGCACTGCGCGGTACCGACACCGATTTTGAAAAGGTACAGCAAAGCTTTGATAGCATCGCACAAGCGCAGGGGGATTTAGCCAAAACGGCGGCGGCAATTAATGCTTTTCATTTTGCTGTGGCTGAAGCCTCGCATAATGTGGTGTTATTGCATTTAGTCAGAGGCATGCAGTCGCTGCTTGAGCAAAATGTGCTGCAAAACTTAACCGTATTGGTGCAAAAGTCAGATGTGAGTGAACAGCTGGCTGAGCATCGTAAAGTGCTTTTGGAGGCCGTGATAAATGGCAACCCAGAGCAAGCAAGATTAGCAAGTAATGCGCACTTAGCGTTTATCGAAGAAGCATTACTGGAAGCGGGTAAAGAACGTTCACGAATTGAACGTAGCTTACGCCGAACAAAGCAGCAGTAAGCGTGCTGGTTACATTAAAACTGAATAATAAATTCGTATTTTAAACATAAGGAAAATTCCATATGTCTGAAGTCAATAAATTTGACGTAGACGCGTTAGAAACCCAAGAGTGGTTACAAGCGCTTGAGTCGGTAGTGAAAGAAGAAGGTGTAGAGCGCGCGCAATTCTTGCTAGAGCAAGTACTTGAGCAAGCACGCTTAGACGGCGTTGATATGCCAACTGGTATCACGACTAACTATGTGAATACTATTCCAGCGGATCAAGAACCAGCTTACCCTGGTGATGTAAACATTGAGCGTCGTATTCGTTCAATCGTGCGTTGGAATGCCATCATGATCGTATTACGTGCGTCAAAGAAAGATTTAGAACTTGGCGGACATATGGCGTCTTACCAGTCGTCAGCAGCGTTCTACGAAATGTGTTTTAATCACTTCTTCCGCGCATCTAATGAGGTGGACGGTGGTGACTTAGTTTATTATCAAGGTCACATTTCACCGGGTATTTATGCCCGTGCTTTCTTAGAAGGTCGTTTAACTGAGCAGCAGCTTGATAACTTCCGTCAAGAAGTGGATGGCAACGGTATTTCTTCATACCCACACCCGAAATTAATGCCTGAATTCTGGCAGTTCCCAACAGTATCTATGGGCTTAGGTCCAATCGCGTCTATCTATCAAGCACGTTTCTTAAAGTACCTAGACGGCCGAGGCTTAAAAGACACTAAGAATCAGCGCGTTTATGCATTCCTAGGCGACGGTGAGATGGATGAGCCAGAATCACGTGGCGCGATTTCGTTTGCTGCCCGTGAGAAGTTAGATAACTTATGTTACCTAATTAACTGTAACCTACAGCGCCTAGACGGCCCAGTAATGGGTAACGGCAAGATCATTCAAGAGCTTGAAGGTCTATTTAAAGGGGCTGGCTGGAACGTGATCAAAGTTGTATGGGGCTCTGGTTGGGACAAACTGCTTGCTAAAGACACCACAGGTAAATTACTACAGTTGATGAATGAAACCATCGACGGTGACTACCAAACTTACAAAGCAAAAGATGGCGCCTACGTGCGCGAGCACTTCTTCGGTCGTTACCCTGAAACAGCGGCATTGGTTGCTGATATGACCGACGAAGAGATCTTCGCGCTGAAGCGTGGTGGTCATGAACCTTCTAAGTTGTTTGCTGCATTTAAAGCAGCACAAGAAACCAAAGATCGTCCAACTGTGATCCTAGCTAAAACTGTAAAAGGTTACGGCATGGGTGAAGCGGCTGAAGGTAAAAACATCGCACACCAAGTTAAGAAAATGGATATGACGCACGTTGAACACTTACGTTCACGTTTAGGTCTACAAGACTTGGTATCTGACGAAGAGTTGGTGAATCTACCTTACTTGAAGCTTGAAGAAGGTTCAAAAGAGTACGAATACTTACACGCTCGTCGTAAAGCACTACACGGTTATACGCCACAGCGTTTACCTAACTTTACTCAAGCATTGACGTTACCAGAAGTTGATGCGTTTGCGCCTCTACTACAAGAGCAAAAACGTGATATCTCAACAACAATGGCGTTTGTACGTGCATTGAACGTGTTACTTAAAGACAAGAATATTGGTCAAAACATCGTGCCAATTATTGCCGACGAAGCACGTACCTTTGGTATGGAAGGTTTATTCCGTCAAATCGGTATTTATAACCCACATGGCCAAAACTACACGCCTCAAGACCGTGACATCGTTTCTTACTACAAAGAAGCAACTTCTGGTCAGGTACTACAAGAAGGTATCAACGAGTTAGGTGCAATGTCATCATGGGTTGCAGCAGCAACATCATACAGCACTAACGATTTACCGATGATCCCGTTCTACATCTACTATTCAATGTTTGGTTTCCAACGTGTTGGCGACATGGCGTGGATGGCGGGTGACCAACAGGCACGTGGTTTCTTACTGGGTGCAACGGCTGGTCGTACAACGCTAAATGGTGAAGGCTTGCAACACGAAGATGGTCACTCACACATTCAAGCGGGTACTGTGCCTAACTGTATTTCTTACGACCCAACATTTGGTTATGAAGTTGCAGTGATCATGCAAGACGGTATTCGTCGTATGTACGGACCAGACCAAGAAAACGTGTTCTACTACCTAACGTTGATGAATGAAAACTATCATCAACCAGCAATGCCAGAAGGCGCTGAAGAAGGTATTCGCAAGGGTATCTACAAGCTTGAAAGCAACGCGGGCGACAAAGCACACGTTCAGCTACTAGGCTCAGGTACTATCTTAAATGAAGTACGCAAAGCAGGTGTTATTTTAAGTGAAGAATACGGTGTTGCTTCGGATGTGTTCTCAGTAACTTCATTCAACGAGTTAACGCGTGACGGTCAAGACGCTGAGCGTTTTAACATGCTTAACCCTGACGCAGAAGCAAAAGTACCTTACATAGCATCGGTACTTGGTGAGACACCTGCGATTGCAGCAACGGACTACATGAAAAATTACGCCGAGCAAGTACGTGCATTTATGCCAAGCGCATCATATAAGGTATTAGGTACTGACGGTTATGGTCGTTCAGACAGCCGTGAAAACCTGCGTCGTCACTTTGAAGTAAATGCGGGCTATGTCGTTGTAGCTGCATTAACGGAGCTTGTGAAGCAAGGCAAACTAGACAAGTCAGTTGTTGTTGAAGCTATCAAGAAATTTGATATCGATACAACCAAAACTAACCCACTTTACGCATAAAGGGCCGAACGAATGACTATCGAAATTCATGTTCCAGATATTGGTGCTGATGAGGTTGAAGTAACTGAGATCCTAGTAAATGTTGGGGATTCAGTAAGCGAAGAGCAATCGCTGATTACTGTTGAAGGCGATAAAGCATCAATGGAAGTACCTGCTGCACAAGCGGGTACAGTTAAAGAAATTAAAATCAAAGAAGGTGACTCGGTTTCAACGGGCTCTCTTATCATGACTTTTGAAGCAAGTTCTGGCGCGCAAGAAGCGCCAGCAGCTGAAGAAGCTACGCAGTCTGCGCCAGTCGCATCGGGTGCGAGCGAGCTCAAAGAAGTACACGTACCAGACATTGGCGGTGATGAAGTTGAAGTCACTGAAATCATGGTATCAGTGGGCGATACGGTTGAGGCTGACCAATCAATCTTAAACGTTGAAGGGGATAAGGCTTCAATGGAAGTACCTGCGCCATTTGCAGGTACGGTTAAAGAGATCAAAATAGAAGTGGGCGGTAAAGTGTCTACGGGTTCTTTGGTATTCGTATTTGAAACGGGTGCATCTGAAGCTCCAGTAACTTCTGAAGCAGCGCCTGCGCCAGTAGCACCAGCTGCAGCTGAATTAAAAGAAGTACACGTACCTGACATCGGCGGTGATGAAGTTGAAGTCACCGAAGTGATGGTTGCAGTAGGTGATGTAGTCGCCGCTGATCAATCAATCCTGAACGTTGAAGGTGACAAAGCGGCAATGGAAGTACCAGCGCCATTTGCAGGCACCGTCAAAGAAGTGAAGGTGGAAGTAGGTGGTAAAGTATCAACTGGTTCATTGGTGTTTGTATTTGAAGTGGCGGGCAGTGCGCCAGTAGCCGCTTCTAGCCCTGCGGCGGCTCCAGCATCTGCACCAGCAGCAAGCCCTGCGCCAGCGGCTAAAGCAGCTACACCAGCGACTTCTAGCGTTAAAGAAGACTTTGAAGCAAACTCATCTTACGCGCATGCATCACCTGTTGTTCGTCGTTTAGCTCGCGAGTTTGGTGTAAACCTTGCGCGTGTTAAAGGCACAGGCCGTAAAGGTCGAGTGATCAAAGAAGACGTACAGAACTACGTTAAAGAGCTCGTGAAGCAAGTTGAATCTGGCAAAGCTGCTGGTTCTAACACGGGTGGCGGTGAGCTTGGTCTTATTCCTTGGCCGAAAGTTGACTTCAGCAAGTTTGGTGAAGTGGAAGAGAAGAAGTTATCTCGCATCCAAAAACTATCAGGTGCTAACTTACACCGTAACTGGGTACAGATCCCACACGTTACCCAGTTTGATGAAGCAGACATCACAGGCTTAGAAGCATTCCGTAAAGAACAGAATGTCTTGGCTGAGAAGAAGAAAATGGGCGTGAAGATCACGCCATTAGTATTCGTGATGAAAGCTGCGGCGAAAGCACTGGAAGACTTCCCAACGTTTAACTCTTCATTGTCTGAAGACGGCGAAAGCTTGATCTTGAAGAAGTACGTACACATTGGTATTGCGGTTGACACGCCAAACGGTTTGGTTGTGCCAGTGGTACGTGACGTGAACAAGAAAGGCATTATTGAACTGTCGCGCGAGTTAATGGAAATTTCTGCTAAGGCACGTGAAGGCAAGCTAACTTCATCTGACATGCAAGGTGGCTGTTTCACTATCTCAAGCCTAGGTGGCATTGGCGGTACGGCGTTTACGCCAATCGTGAATGCGCCAGAAGTGGCTATCTTAGGTGTATCTAAGTCTGAGATGAAACCGAAGTGGAATGGTAAAGAGTTTGAGCCGCGCTTAATGGTGCCGCTAAGCTGCTCGTACGACCACCGAGTCATTGATGGTGCGTTAGCAGCGAAGTTTACTGTGACGCTTGCAAGCTACTTGAGCGATATTCGCCAGTTAGTGATGTAATTTGTTGTCCCGCCTACTATTTAGGCGGGACATCTTTTTGTGCGGATGATACACTTTCGCACACTTAAAAAACTCTCTCTGCCATGTACCACAGTTTTGTATGCGGCAGGCATTTTTGGGTGCGGATACTCAAAAGAGTACAGTCCCGTTCGAATAATAGTTAAGGTAATAACATGAGCAACGAAATCAAAACTCAAGTTGTTGTACTAGGCGGTGGTCCTGGTGGTTACTCAGCAGCATTCCGTGCTGCAGATTTAGGTTTAGAAGTTACACTTATTGAGTCTCGCAATACCCTAGGTGGTGTTTGCTTGAACGTAGGTTGTATCCCTTCAAAAGCACTTTTACACGTTGCTAAAGTAATTGATGATGCATCTGAAATGGCATCACACGGCGTGACTTTTGGTGCACCGCAAATTGACCTAGACAAAATTCGCTCTTGGAAAGAGTCTGTAATTGGTCAGCTAACAGGCGGCCTAGACGGCATGGCGAAAATGCGTAAAGTTAAAGTAGTCAATGGCTACGGTAAATTTACAGGCGCTAACACCATTGCTGTTGAAGGTGAGTCAGGCACGACGACCGTTACTTTCGATAACGCTATTATTGCTGCGGGTTCTCAACCAGTTAACTTACCTTTCATCCCAGAAGATGAGCGCGTAATTGATTCAACTGGCGCACTAGAGCTTAAAGACGTACCAGAAAAACTACTTGTACTAGGTGGTGGTATCATCGGTCTAGAGATGGGTACTGTTTACCGTGCACTAGGTTCACAAATTGACGTAGTAGAGTTTGCTGATCAACTAGTACCAGCGGCTGACAAAGACGTTATCAAAATTTACCAACGCTACGTAAAAGACAAGTTCAACGTAATGCTTTCAACCAAAGTTGTGGCTGTTGAAGCGAAAGATGACGGCCTATACGTGACATTTGAAGGTAAGAATGCACCTGCAGAGCCAGTACGTTACGACAAAGTATTAGTTGCTGTTGGCCGTACGCCTAACGGTAAGCTACTTGACGCTGAAAAAGCGGGAGTTAACGTTGATGAGCGTGGCTTTATCAGCACTGACAAGCAAATGAAGACTAACGTAAACCACATCTATGCGATCGGTGATATCGTTGGTCAACCAATGCTTGCGCACAAAGCGGTACATGAAGCACACGTTGCTGCTGAAGTTATCTCTGGTAAGAAACACTTCTTCGATCCTAAGTGTATTCCTTCAATCGCGTACACAGATCCAGAAATTGCATGGGTTGGTGTAACTGAGAAAGAAGCGAAAGAGCAAGGCCTTAAGGTTGAAACTGCGGTATTCCCGTGGGCAGCATCTGGCCGTGCTATAGCTTCTGCACGTACTGAAGGTCAAACAAAGCTTATCTTTGATAAAGATTCAGGTCGTGTTATCGGTGGTGCGATGGTTGGTATCAACGCCGGTGAAATGCTAGGTGAGATTGGCCTAGCTGTTGAAATGGGCGCAGACGGTGAAGATTTAGCACTGACTATTCACGCTCACCCAACTCTGAATGAGTCAATTGGTCTGGCTGCTGAAATCTTTGAAGGTTCAATTACAGACTTACCAAACAAAAAAGCAGTGAAGAAAAAGTAATTCATTACTTTGACTGGTACTAAAAAACCCAGCTTAAGCTGGGTTTTTGTTTAATAGTTTCTGACTTCGTCAGGATGACTTAATGACGTGCGATTAGTGGAACCGCTCGTCATTCTGAACTTGTTTCAGGATCTATTAAACTTGATTAACTAGGGCTTAAAATACGTAGTGATATGAGATACCAATATGGTTACCACTAATGCTTGGTACGCCTTGCACGTTTGCTGACTCGTTCACATTGAACCCCCAAACTTTACCGACGCTTACTTTGTCCGCATCGTATGAAATTTTAACGAAACGCGCTTCAAGCCAGCCGTTGTGGTTTTCAAACTGGTAACCGAGTGATGCAACTACACCCGCTGTGTTATCAAATGATATAGTGCTGTCGGTGTTGTTCATATCCATTTCTAACTCAGTATTTAAGTGATACGTGATACCCACGCCCACTTTAAATGAGTCGTTTAACTTGTAGTAAGGGATAACATCTAGAGCCCAACGCGAGAAAGTAATGTCGGCGTTGTTGGTGTTATCAGAATCGAAATGATAGCCTAGGTTTGATTGTAAAGACCATTTGCCATTGAATTGGTAGTTTAAACCCGCACCTAAGTTAATCGCACCACCAGCGCGAATATCTTGATCAGAGCGACCTTCGTATTGTATTTCTACCAGTTTATCGCCGCCATGCGTAAAACCAGCGTACACAGAAAAGTGAAGTGGGTTGAAAGTTTCTTGGTTTGTTGCTGTTTCAGTTGCGAAAGCTTGTGTGTTTGCAAGGACTGCTGCTGCGAAAGCGAGTTTTTTAAGTTCCATTATGTACTTCTTCCAAATAGTAAGGGAGGGCGTATTTTAATGGGAACGAAGGGAAAGGCAATAAAACAGCCTCTTGCTAGGAGGCTGTTTTGTAAACGAGGGTAACTAGCCTCGAAGCTTTTTATACTTGTTCTGTTCAGGCATATTTTTGACGATAAAACACAAACTCAATACCAACAAAAACAGCAGTGTATTCGCGGGGGCTTGCAGGTTAAAATCAACGGTATTGTGTTGAAGCATATGCAATATCGCCATACAGCAGCCAAAAGCCACACCTTTAAGTAACTTGCTGTTGCGCTTTTGCATGGTGCGAATGCTTAACCACAAGCAATACAGCACCCAGACTCCCAAAAGTAGCGTAACGGGCACGCCGAACTCAACCATAAACTGAATATACTCATTATGAGCATGGTCATAATAGGCTGAATATACATTGGGCTGTATTTGTGGAAAGGCGGTATAAAAAGTGCCTGCACCTGTGCCGGTTAACCAATTTTGCTGAATAAGTGGAATGCTATCTATGACTACTTCATCGCGGGTTTCTGAGGCAAAGCTGGTGTCTTCAATACGTTGTTGTAGTTTCTCCAAGCCAAAAATAGAGCCCACAATCACCATATCTAGCACGAAGATACTGATCAGCAGCGGCTTTAACATAGTTGGTGGTCGCTTATAAATAAATAAGGCCAATACACCCGTGATCATAAGCGCGGTAAAAAATCCGGCATTACCCATACGAGAGCGGCTTAATATCAGGCCAATTATCATAATGATAATGGCCAAACGCAGTAACATCTTTGAGCTAAGCAAGGTTTGCATGGCATCGCTGACAAAGGTTTTGAATTTAAAACGTTGTTTTGAGGTTTTTAGCTCAGAGACCAACCAACCGATGGCTAGCGACAAACTAATGGCTAAAAAGTTGGCAAAGTGATTTTGGTATACAAAGGAGCCTCTGGCTCGATTGCCTTCAGGGTAGCCAAATATGGGTGAATGACTGAAATTAAGCAGGTTCAGCACCGAACCATAAAAGGCTTGTAAGCATGCCGATAATACAACGGCAAACAGCATTATTTTGAGCGCTCTTTGGCCCGTACAGTATTGGGTTACAAGCCAAACAAACCCAGTGTACATCAGCGTTTTGACCAGCATGGTTTGTGTCATATAGGGATCGATTGAACCTATTCGAAATACAGAACTAAAATCGGTGGCGTTTTTTAATGCGATAAGCTCATTGGCAGTGTAAGGGTTGAGTAACTGGAGTAACTGAAAGGCAGCTAACGCTAACAGTGGACCGAGCAATCCCCATTGCCATTTATAGCGCACCAGTGTTTTTTTTCTCCAAACACAGAATAAGCAGTGTGCGAGTACGAGCAAGCTAACCCAAAATACAAATATCGACCATGCCCAAATGCGATTGCTTGCTAAGGGAACGGGTACCAGCACAACAATGGCGGCTAACATAAAAAGTATGGTGGATGAAAAACGCAGTGAAGTCATTGTATTCTCGTAACTTAGGCGGTAAGAAATAACAATTAGATGTAATAGGTATAATTTAGGCGCTAGAGTACGCATTCATGCGCACGATGGCAATCAATGGCGATGACTTAACACAAAAAAGCTCCCAAATTTGGAAGCTTTTAATACTAAATACTGAGTCTAAAACTCAATTAGTTACCTGATGCCGTGCCGCTACCACCGCCAGTGTCAGGCGTGCCTGCACCCGCTTGTGGGTTAGTCGGTACATTGGCATTGTTTTGCGCAGGTACTGCAGCAACTGTATTTTGCGCCGCAGGTGCTGAATCAAGATTAGATTGCACCGTGTCTTGTGCTACACCGCTCGCCAGTGCAACTGTTTGTACAGTCTCTGTATTAACATTAGCTTGAGTTGCCGCTGACATGACTTGGTTTACGGCCGCTGTATTGTCTGCACCAACTGCATCAATAGCCGCAGCTATAACTTGGCTTGACGCTGCGTCGTTATCGGCACCGACAGTTTCAACAGCTGCTTGAACTACAGCACTAACAGCCGCTTCATTATTGGCACCAACAGTTTGGATAGCAGCTGTTACAATGCTTTGTGCAAGCTCAGGGTTTGCTGCAATCAGTTGCTTGATAACTGCCGCAACATCTTGACCTTCAGCTTGAGCTTGCGCAATTTGCTGTACAATATTTTCAGGTAAGGCTGCAGTATCCGCTGCCATGGCACTACCAACACTCAAGAACGAAGAAAGCAATAAAGCTGCCTTTAAGTTTTTCATACTATTCCTCATGGGTATGATCATTTAAATACTTGCACTGCTTGCTTCTTGGCAAACCGTGCCATTTTTCCTTTCAGTGTACTCAGTATAACTTGAAACGGGAACAACGCCTAGCCCCTGAAGGGCATCAATTTTCATTGTAAGACATAAATTTGCGGCATCTTGGCTTTCAACATGGGCGGCAATGACTTTTATATTGATACCATGACAAAGGGTGGTGACGGTATTAATAAAAAAGCGATAATCGGTCTGTTCGCAGTTTTTAATCAAGCCGCCGTCAATTTTCACATAATCCACACGTAAGTTCTGAATATACTGAAAGCTGCTAAAACTAGTACCAAACCTATCTAACGTAATTTTGATGTTGTGATCTTTGGCGCGATTAATAAAGTCGCGGCACACCTTAGCTGAATAAACCAAAGCAGATTCATTCACTTCAAAAATAAGCGGCGGCAACAGGTGCTGCACTTCAGGTAATGTATCAAATAGCCAGTCATTAAAGTCATGATCATACAAAGAGCAATTACTGATGTTGATTGCGACAGGCGTGTGTTTTATGGCTTTGATTTTTTGCAAAATATAAGACACCACCGCACGCTCTAAACTCAACACAAAACCATACCGCTCGGCCATGGCAAATACGTCTGAAGTATCTAAATGTTCATTGTTATGTTTAAAGCGAATAAACAACTCTTGATATTCAACTTCTTGGTTCGCGTTTACAACAGGCTGTATAGAAATATCGAAAATTTGCTCATATACATTGAGTGATTCATCTAATAAGGTGTCGGAAAAGTGCGTTGCCACCTCAATAATGTCAATTAGCGAGGTGTATTCAGTCAAAATACTGTGCCATTCATCTTTAGTTTTACCTGAGATGGTTTCATCAACGAGTGGCATCACCTGACCAAAGTGCTTTTCTTTGCTGATATGGGCGTCGATACGCATTAATAGTGCTTGAATTCGCTCATTTTTTCTTACTTTAACTAGCACGGGTTTGGATATTTGTGTGCCATGCTGTGCGATGGAAAAGGCACTGAATGATTGGCGAAGCTGATCAATTAAAAAGTCAGCTTGCTTGGCGGTCAATTTACCAAATAATGCGAATTCTGACCCTGATAGCTTGTATACTTTAAATTCATCATACAAGTCTGTAGTTTGCAGAATCAATTTCGCGCTGTGCGTGAGATAGGCGTCACCTTTTGCATAGCCTTCATTTTGATTAATAGTGCGCAGTTCGCTTAGGGTGACTAGGCCAAAGTAGAACTCGTCTTCGCGCGCTTGAATAGCGTTAAATTGCGCATCAAAATCTCGAATTAGTGCCTTTCGGTTACCAAGCCCTGTATGTTCATCGGTGTACACTTCTTGGCGTAACAACTCAATTTTTTGGTTTTGATTACTCAACAGGTTTTGCGCATGTTGAATATAACCGTTAATCGCAGAGGTGATCGCGTTCAACTCAAAAAGGCGTGATGGTGAGTTGAACTGCTCAAGCGTATCACTATTTTTATTTGCACTGTGGTTTTCTATCGCACTAATAAATTGCCTATACATTTTACCCAATACAAAAAATGCCAATGCCAATAAAACGACGATTCCAAACGCATTGAGTATATTGATTTTAAGCTGCTGATAGAGTGCTGAGTAAGCCGACCCCGAGTGTGCTTGAATATGCAGTGTTCCTGCGATATTCCAACCATTGGAGACTTCTTGCGTGACGCTTGGTGTATTTAAATCAATGAGATTAATTAGCCATGTGGGCACATCGTGCGGATGTTGTTTTACTTCAAATGTAAAACTGAGCGTAGGGTCGTTCGCTTCAAAAGTTATATTGGCATAATAGCCTGAATCAAATTGCGCCTTGACCATGGTCTGTGCAAGTACAATTTCATCGCTTGATATATAAGGAGCTATAGACATACCCAAATTCGTCGCGGTGTTTTGCGCTTGGTGGGTTAATTCGTTTTCTAAATATTGCTTAGTGACTTTTAAATCCTTAATAAAAGTCACCGACGTGAGCACAATAAACACAATTAACAGCGTGCTAAGCATAAGAGATTTAATTGAGAGTAAATAGCGCACGTTAAGTCCTTTTAATTAAATTGAGGTTTAGTTGCTTGTTTCTATTCTTGCGAGCATGGCGCTCCAATGCGTCATACGCGCGGTATCCGACAGCTTTTTACCCACACCATGGGCACGTGCTTGCCAAAGCCCCTTTGCATTAAAGGCATACACCGGTTTTAGGTCGGTTCGCCGATTTGCAGATAAAATTTTATTTATTGTGTTATCCAGCACCATAGGTACTTCGTTAGGCTTCTCGTAATACACTAAAACCATATGGGGTTCGTTGCTTGCGGCTATTCTAACATACATTAAGCGCATTTTGCTTTGCGCAATACCTAAGGCTCTGAGTGTCATATATTTAAATATCACATAGTCTTCGCAATCACCATAGCCTGTACCTAAACTTTCCACTGGCGTGGCCCAATAGTCACTCGCTTGCCAGTGTTGTTGATCGCTTAAATATTGAATGTGTTTATTAGCAAAGTTGTTGACCACATTTAGCTTTTGCCACGTTGAATCTTGTATGTGTGTGTTTATTAATTCATGCCATGCTTGAAAACGAGTTTGCGCTTGCGCGCTATAGTGTGTTTTGGCTTGGGCTAAAATCTGCTCTTCAAAAAGCTTATCAATATATTGGCTGTCGTCGCTCAAAATAAAAAAGGGCAATATGAGCGCAGCGACAAGGTAATAAGCTTTGAATGGTCGCATTTTTGTAACATTTGAGGAGGTTAAGTGAACAAAGACTAGCAAATATCACACTTGTGCGCAAAAAATACGGCTTTATCCTTTTTTTATTCACAATTAGCGGTTTTAATCGCCGCTTGTTTCCAACATGTTTCCTGTTAAAGAGCGAGCGCTTTGTAAGCTTCTGTTTGTTATTTAAACATGCAGCCAATAAGGGAACAAGGTTTATTTCCATGCGAAATTTTCACTCAGAAAAATGACTGAGTTTGCTTGCTATAGCGGTATTTTTCTAGGTACAATTGTCGCGCTTTGGTAAATAAATTTGTACCTAATTCTTAATTTAGTCTACTTACCAAAGTAAGTTTGTTATGTAACTCATATACTTACATAACGGTGGAGTAGTTTTTTAAAGGGACGTAACGTGACCAGTTTTGCCCAAAATAATGTTGCCAGCACGCAGCAACCTTCAAACATGCCTAAAGTAACTAAAGCCGTGATCCCAGTTGCTGGGCTTGGTACACGTATGTTGCCTGCAACTAAAGCCATCCCAAAAGAGATGTTACCCTTGGTTGATAAGCCGCTTATTCAGTATGTAGTGGCTGAAGCGGTAGCGGCAGGTATTACCGAAATAGTGCTCGTTACTCATTCGTCAAAAAACAGCATTGAAAACCACTTTGACACCAGCTTTGAGTTAGAAGCCACGCTTGAAAAGCGTGTAAAACGCCAACTATTGGAAGAAGTGCGCGCTATAGTGCCTAAAAATGTGACTGTGATCTCTGTACGCCAGCCAGTAGCAAAAGGGCTGGGCGATGCTATTTTATGTGCTCGCTCCGTGGTGGGGGAATCGCCATTTGTAGTGATGCTACCAGATGTGATCATCGATCAATACCACAGTGATTTAAAGCAAGACAACCTTGCGGCTATGATCAAACGCTTTAATGACACCGGTGTAAGCCAAATTATGGTCGAGCCTGTGCCACAGGAACGCGTAAACCAATACGGTATTGTAGACTTAAACGGTCAACAACCAGCTGCGGGTAACACAGCACCAGTAAAAGACATGGTTGAAAAACCTGATGTAGACACAGCCCCTAGTAATTTATCTATCACAGGTCGTTATGTATTGTCTCACAATACTTGGGACATTTTAGAATACACCCCACCAGGTGCTGGCGATGAAGTGCAGCTTACCGACGCATTACACCAACTATTACTCATGGAACCAATCGAAGCCTATGAAATTGTGGGTAAGTCTCATGATTGCGGCAGCAAGTTAGGGTATATGGTCGCGAACTTGGAGTATGGACTGCGTTGCTCGAATTTGGGTGAGGACTTCAAACAGCACATTAAGCAAACTCTTACGGTTGCCAACTCTAAAGTAGAGCTAATAGCTTAACCGTTTATTTAAATAAGTAAGTAAAAAATTATGGAATTTGAAAAAGCACGCCGCACTCATTTAAAGCAATTAGAAGCTGAATCAATTCATATTATTCGCGAAGTTGCTGCCGAGTTTGATAACCCAGTAATGCTCTATTCAATTGGTAAAGATTCTGCAGTAATGCTGCACTTAGCGCGTAAAGCATTCGCACCGGGTGTGCCACCGTTTCCATTAATGCACGTAGATACAAACTGGAAGTTTAAAGAAATGATCCAGTTTCGTGATGCCATGGCCAAAAAGATTGGTATGGACTTAATTGTTCACCAAAACCCTGAAGGCATTGCGATGAATATGAACCCGTTTGACTTTGGTTCTTCAAAGCATACCGATGTAATGAAAACACAGGGCTTGAAACAAGCATTAGATAAATATGGTTTTGATGCTGCTTTTGGTGGTGCTCGCCGTGACGAAGAAAAGTCACGCGCGAAAGAGCGCGTATATTCATTCCGAGATAAAAACCACCGTTGGGACCCAAAAAATCAGCGCCCTGAGCTTTGGAATGTGTATAACGGCAAAGTAGATAAAGGTGAGTCAATTCGCGTATTCCCGCTAAGTAACTGGACTGAACTTGATATTTGGCAATATATCTACCTTGAGAACATTGAAATTGTGCCGCTTTATTTAGCAGCTAAACGCCCTGTTGTTGAGCGTGATGGCATGTTAATAATGGTAGATGACGAGCGTATGCCGATTGGTGAAGACGAAGTAATTGAAGAAAAAATGGTACGTTTTAGAACGCTAGGCTGTTACCCGTTAACTGGTGCCGTTGAATCAGAAGCAACATCACTCACTGAAATCATTCAAGAAATGTTATTAACAACCACATCTGAAAGGCAAGGCCGAGCAATTGACCACGATTCATCTGGTTCTATGGAAAAGAAAAAGCGTGAGGGGTACTTTTAATGAGCCATGCATCTGATTTAATCGAAAAAGACATTGAAGCTTATTTAAAGCAGCACGAAAACAAAGATCTCTTGCGCTTTTTAACCTGTGGCAGTGTCGATGATGGTAAATCCACTTTAATTGGACGCTTGTTATTTGATTCAAAGCTTATATATGAAGATCAAATGGCGGCGATTGAAAGCGACTCTAAAAAGTTTAATACCACAAATGAAGACTTCGATTTAGCATTATTAGTCGACGGTTTGCAGTCAGAGCGTGAGCAGGGCATTACCATTGATGTTGCATATCGTTACTTCTCTACAGATAAGCGTAAGTTTATTATTGCAGACACCCCAGGCCATGAGCAATACACTCGTAATATGGCAACGGGTGCGTCTACTGCCGATTTAGCCATAGTGATGATTGATGCACGTAAAGGCGTTCTTACTCAAACACGTCGTCATTCATATATCGCAAGTTTACTTGGTATTAAGCATATTATTGTGGCTATCAACAAGATGGATATTGTCGACTACAGCCAAGAAGTTTATGAAAACATTAAAGAGCAGTATAAAGGGCTAAGTGACAAGCTTAACTTGCAAGACGTGCAATTTGTACCACTTTCAGCATTGAAAGGTGACAACGTAGTAAACCCAAGTGAAGATATGCCTTGGTATACAGGCCCTACCTTAATGCAGTTGCTTGAAACCGTAGAAATCGCCAGTGACAATAACTACACAGATTTCCGCTTTCCTGTGCAGTATGTTAACCGCCCAAATCTTGATTTTAGAGGTTTTTGTGGCACGGTAGCATCGGGCGTTGTAAAGCCGGGCGATGCAGTGACAGCATTACCATCAGGTAAAACAAGTACAGTTAAAAGCATTGTAACCTACGAAGGTGATATTGAAGACGCTTACGCAGGCGATGCAATTACCATTACCTTAAATGATGAAATTGACATTAGCCGTGGCGATATGTTGGTGCACTCCCACAATCTACCTGAAGTAACTAATAACGTTAGTGCCAATATTGTGTGGATGAGCGAAACTGAACTTGCGACAAACAAAGAGTATTTATTCAAGTTTGCATCAAAAGCAGTAACAGGCTTTGTTTCAAACGTAAAACATGAAGTAGACATTAACACCCTTGAAGTGAAAGCTGATAAGCAACAAGTCCTACCGCTAAATGGCATTGGCCTTGTAGATGTACAACTAAATGAAGCGATTGCTTTAGATGTGTATAAATCAGTAGAGCAAACCGGCGCATTTATTGTGATTGATAAGCTCACTAATGTAACAGTTGGCGCGGGTATGGTTGAAGCGTTATCTGAATCTGCTCAAAGTAGTATTGTAAAACGTGTTTATACAGAAGCTGAGATTGCCTTAAATCAATATGTAAGAGAGCACTTCCCTGAGTGGGGCTGTAGTAACGTTGAGGTTAGTAAGTAATGAAAATTGCTGTTGCTGGTACTGGCTATGTAGGCCTTTCAAATGCGATGTTACTTGCGCAACACAACCAAGTGGTTGCAATTGATATAGTAAAAGAAAAAGTCGATATGCTAAATGATGGCATATCACCTATTGTTGACGCAGAAATTGAAGAATTTCTTCAAAATAAAAATTTAGACTTTATAGCAACAACCAATAAAAAAACAGCCTATGAAGACGCTGATTACGTTGTTATAGCAACCCCGACTGATTATGATCCTGAGACCAATCACTTTAATACTAAATCAGTAGAAGCGGTAATAGCAGATGTACAAGCGATTAACCCGAAGGCTGTTATGGTAATCAAGTCGACTGTACCAGTGGGTTACACAAAACGCATAAAGCAGAAGCTATGTTGTAATAACATATTCTTTTCACCAGAGTTTTTACGTGAGGGTAAGGCCCTTTACGATAACCTACACCCATCAAGAATCATCGTAGGTGAAAAGTCTGAACGCGCAGAAGTATTTGCCAATTTATTAAAACAAGGTGCCATAAAAGAAAACGTACCAACGCTGCTTGTTGAATCAACAGAAGCTGAGGCTGTGAAACTTTTCTCAAATACCTACTTGGCTATGCGCGTATCGTACTTTAATGAATTAGACACCTATGCCGAAACGCATGGTTTAGATACAAAACAAATCATTGAAGGTGTTAGTTTAGACCCTCGTATTGGAAATCATTATAACAACCCGTCATTCGGGTATGGCGGCTACTGCTTACCAAAAGATACAAAACAACTGCTCAAAAACTTCGAAGATGTACCAAATTGTTTGATTAATGCAATAGTAGATGCGAATAGAACGCGTAAAGATCATATCGCTTTTTCTATTCTCAACAAACAGCCAAAAGTGGTTGGCATATACCGCCTTATTATGAAATCGGGCTCGGATAACTTCAGGGCTTCCAGCATTCAGGGGATCATGAAACGCATCAAGGCAAAAGGTGTTGAGGTAATTGTATATGAGCCGAGTCTAGACGATAAGCAATTTTACAATTCTGAGGTTGTGAATTGTTTAGCTGAATTTAAAGATAAATCAGATGTAATAGTATCAAACCGCCTGAACGAAGATTTAAGTGATGTGTTAGATAAAGTGTATACAAGGGATTTGTTTGGAAACGATTAAGTTTTTAGACTTATCTGAATTAGAGTTAATTATGAAAGTAAGTTTATTTTGTGTCGGCGCAGCCAAGGCTGGTACCACTTCCATTTTTGAGTTATTAAAGAACTCGAAACAATTAGAGATTCCTTTAGATAAAGAGCCACATTATTTTGGTGAATATTGTGTGGGGCCGAAAAAGTTTGAAACATTAAACGAATATCATTCGAATTACAAAGATATTAATTCAAATAGAAAGGCACTAGATTTTTCTACTTCATATTTATATTCAGAAACTGCCAGTAAAGAAATTTTTGAATATAACCCTGATGCTAAAATTTTGATCGTTGTTAGAAATCCAATAGATAGGGCTGTTTCTTTATATAATCATCAGAGACGCAGTATGTTGGAAAGTAAAGATATAGAAGCTGCTTTTAGTTCTGAATATGAAAGGATAAAATCGGGTTATGATTACGGTTTTCACTATGCTACTAGTGGTTTGTACTATGAACAGATTAAACGCTTTTATAATACTTTTCCAAAAGAGCAAATTTTAGTGCTAACTTTTGATGAACTGGTTAAAGAACAAAGGAGCACCTTAAGGAAAGTGTTAAACTTTTTTGATATCAGTGATATAGATGAGTCTGAAACGCTATTGCCACAAGAAAATAAAACCGGTATACCTAGAAATAAATTTATTCAAACCCTTTTAGTTAAGGACTACCCTTTGAAAGGAATTCTAAAAAAAATAGTTCCAGCTAGCTTAGTACAATCAACAAGAAAAAATAATGTCGGAAGTAAACAAAATGCTAGCGTTTCTCTTAAAAAATACCTTGCAGACTTTTTTAGAGAAGATCAACGAAAACTTCAGGAGTTTCTAAGTAATATAAATGACACGTAAAAATTTCTGTGAGATTACAATAGCAATCTCTACTTATAAAAATAGAGTTGTGGAAGCGTTAAAGATAGCTGAACAATTTATCGCTCAGGGTTTTAAAGTATTAATTGTTCATCAAGCTTCAGAACCTTTCGACTTTACTCATAAAGAAAACCTAGAGTATATCTTTGATAAAAGCAGAGGAGTGACTATTAGTCGAAATATTGCAGTATCAAATGTTAAAACAAAATATATTTGGTTTATGGACGACGATATCTCTATAAATATTCTAATTTTAAAAAGATATGCTGAATATGTTTTGGGTAATGATGGTGATTGTTACTTGTGCCGAATATCAGATGAAAATGGAAAACTACGTAAAAGATATCCTGATTTAAATAAAAAGATTAACAAGTTTAGTGTTTTAAATGTAGGTACAATAGAAATATTGGTCAAAGTAAGCCTGTTAATCCAAAAAAACATTATTTTTCCTGAAGATATGGGTGCTGGAAGCGAACTCCCCGTAGGCGATGAAAGCGTTTTTATGGCTAAGTTAATTGATGCGGGTCTTGACATCAAAGCTACTAATTTGATTCCCATAATTCATCCTGAAGATTCGTCAGGTACTTCATTCACAGCAAGTTTTTTAAGATCGAAAAAGTTATCTTTTAAACGAATCTTTGGATGGAAAGGTCATTTTTTATATATAATCTTTTGCATCAAAAACAAAGATAGTATTAAACAAGAAGGGTTAAAACTTTATCAGGCTGCGCTCATATAATGTTACTTTCCAAAAAAAGATTATCAACAGGCATAGTATTGACAATTTTGTTCTTTTCACTTTATGTTACGCCAGAAATTTCAGTTGGCAGCATGAAAATCCCTTATATGGTGCCTTATTTACTATTTTGTTTAGGTGTACTTTTACAACTGGTGCAATTGAAAATTGATAAGCAATTATTAAGGGGGTTTCTATTAATAGTAACCTTAAGCGTTTTATGTGTATTCATTGTGCCTAAAGTTGGTTCTTTTTTTACAGAGCGCCTGACGGGAGCTATTCAACTTATTTTGAGCTTTTCTTTGTTTGCTTTTCTTTTAAGAAGTGTAAAGCATATTGACATCGATATATTTCTGAAAGCTTTGATTAGCTTTTTGTATTTTCTTCTAATCATTGTGTTTGTTGAAAGACTAGGTTTCTTGAATCAGGAGTTTGATATAATAAGGGAGTTTTTATATGCAAATAGCCTTTACGTTGGCTATGAAAGAGACCTTATAATTTATGGATATAGACGGCCAATGGGACTAATGAAAGAACCAGCGCACTTAGCGTGGCTATCAGCGCTTTTACTTTTTGCAATTTATAGAATGAGGGCGCTTCCATTAGTGAATGTAATAGTAATTGGTTTATTATTCATGATTCTAATTAGCTCCCCAATTATATTACTATTTTTTCTTGCAATAGGCTTAGATAAGTTTATGGAAAGTAAGAAAAATGTGTTTTTTTTGTTTGTGTTCGGCTCTGCATTTTTAATAATCATAACTAAACTATTTTTCTTTGAAAGGTTGGATGGTTTTTCATCTGGAACTGACATTAGTTTTCTATCAAGAGTTCTAGGTCCCCCTATTGTTGCATTCAATGTTATAAAGGACTATCCGCTATTTGGACTCGGTTTAACGGCTGATACGTTAACTTCGGATTATGTTTATAGAGCTTTTTTCAATTTTGCAGATGCAAGTGCATTGAACAGGCTTGATGATGAAATACTTGCAAAGCGGGTAACCAATTATTTTTTTCTGTCATTTGTATATATGGGGTTGGTGGGGGTGTTAATATTTTATTTCACTATTTATTCACAAATAAAAGGTTGTCTAGCTACAAAAAAAACATCAGTAATCCTTTTACAGTTTATGTTGTTCTCATTAGGTATGGGGGGAATTGTTACTGCTAAGGTTTTCGTGGCACTTTTTCTTTTATCTTTCATATATTATTATAGAGAAACAAAAAACCAATGAAGTCAAAAATATCCATAATTATCCCCATATTTAATGAAGAAGATTTTATTGAAAAATGTCTTGATAGTATTTTTGAGTCTGTATTTGATGATCAGTCTTATGACTATGAGGTTTTATTAAGCGATGGGCAGAGTACAGACAAAACATTATCAATATTAAGAATGCTTAGTAATAAATACACTTTTAAACTTCTGACAAACTCAAAAAGAAAGCAAGTGTATGCGCTTAATCAAATGATAAAGTATGCATCAGGTGACTACATAGTGCGTTGTGACGCACACGCTACTTATCCTAAGGGTTATTTTAAAACATTAGTTAATTACTTAACTGAAAATGAAAATGTTGGCAATGTTGCTTATAGAGTGAACACTGTTCCTCTGGGAGATGGTCCAATCGAAAGTGCTATTGCTTTTTGTTTAGGCTCTAAATTCGGCGTAGGTTCGTCACATAGAACTCATGAGACTAATAATGTTGAAGAGTGTGATACTGTACTTTTCGGTGCCTGGAGAGCATCGATTTTTAAAGAAGTTGGTGAATTTGATGAATCATTCATACGTGGTCAAGATTTAGAACATAATATTAGAATAAAGAAAGCTGGCTTTAAGATTGTACAAATTCCGGGTGATTGTATTAATTATTTCTCCAGGAACAAACTTGGAAAGTTAAGTAAAATGATGATGCAGTATTCATCAGTTAAACCAGCAATTTACAAAAAGCATTCAATTTTCCCTAATGTTAGGAGCTTTGTACCCTTACTTTTTGTCATTACTCTTATCACTTTACTATATGTTAGCTTTAACGCTTTTACAGTTCTAATACTTGCATATATATTTAGTGCTTATACATTCTCTCTACCGTTACTGAGAAGTAAAGGTCTTAAATCCTACCTGGTTACTCCTTGCGTTTTTTTTATACAACACATCTCTCATGCCTTTGGATGGTTTGCAGGTATGTATAAGGTGATTAGTAATAAAACAGACTGGGAATCTACAAGGTAGTATTGTGTTAAGGAGAGTAGTCGAAGTTTTTTTCGTAAGAGGATTTGGTGCTGCGGCAGGTTTCTTAGTAACCCTTACCGTTGCCCGCTTTTTTAATGCCGTTGATGCAGGGTATTTACTGTTTTCTCTTGCTCTCGTGTCGCTGCTTGGAACATTAATTACACTTGGTTCACCTACTTTATTAATTAAGCTTGTGGGTGCTGAGGCGGATAAAAACTGGTGTAAAATTAATTTTGGATTCAGTAGCCTCACATTTTATACTTTGCTCTTAGGGTTATTATGTTTTACAGTTTTTATCTCTTTCGATAATTATATAGCTGAAATTTTTGATAAACCCGAATTAACTCCGTTAATGCCAATTGTTGGTGTTTCGTTAGCTGTGTTTGCGCTTGTACAGTTAATTGCAGGTGCTTTGCAAGGTAAGCAAGTTACCGTATTTGCAAGTATTGTACAAAACGTTGTTACGCCTTTGTGCTTCTTAATGCTGATAGCACTTGCCTACTTTTGGTCAGTGAATTTGGATGCGATACAAGGTTTAACCCTTTATTGTGTTTGTTTGCTATTTTCAGCACTTTTAGGTTTAACCTTTTGGTTTAAAGATAAACGCGCAAAGTTTAACTTATCTTTAAAGCTAGATAATTCTTTAAAACAAGCATTATTACCATTGTTTATGGTTATGATTATGACGCAGTGCGTGCAGTGGGCAGGGCAACTTGCTACAGGTAAATATTTAAGCGCTGAAAATATCGCTTATTTTGCATCTGCTCAACGTACTGCATTACTTGCAAGTTTTGTTCTCATTGCTGTTAATTTGGTCGTCGCACCAAAATTTGCTAATGCGTTTTCAAAAGGTAATCATACTGAGGTTGATAATTTATCTAAACTATCAAGCAAATTAATGCTTGTTATGGCCACACCGGTTTTGTTGTTTATGTTGGTGTTTCCTGAGTTTTTAATGGACTTGTTTGGTGAGGAATACGTTATTGCAGCACCTTTACTACAGATAATGGCAGTAGGGCAATTTATCAATGTCATTACTGGTTCAGTGGGGTACTTATTGAATATGACAGGCCATGAAAAAGATTTTAGAAATGTGGTGTTATTTTCAGGCCCACTCGCGATTTTTTTAGCGTTTTGGTTGACTAAAGATTACGGACTTTATGGTGCCGCTTATGCGACTGCTATATCAGTAGCGACGCAAAACCTACTTGCTGTATGGATGGTAAAAAAACGTTTGGGCTTTAATACCCTTAATATTTTTCGTAAATTACCTGTTAATGGCCCGCAGTAAAAGAGAAAAATAAGAATAAAATGGAATTGTTTTTTCAAAGTCAAACTTGGGTCGCGTGTAATATAATGGCACTGTTAGTTGCGCTAGTGGTGTTTAAAATTAGGCCGCTATTAGTGTTTGCTGGGGTGGCATCAGTGCTTTTTTTAACGGGTACGATTGCGCAAACAACGTATTTATCTGGTTTTACTAATAGTGCCTTGGTTACCCTCGTGCTGTTGTTAACCTGCAGTTTTGCTATAGAAAAAACAACCTTCATACGCAAGATTGGCAATGTGTTAAGTAAAGGTCGTTTTATTGGTAACTATTTTAAACTCCTAGTATGTGCTTGTTTTATGTCATCTGTTACAAATAATACAGCAGTGGTTGCCACCTTAATGGCAAGTATAAAACAAAGCTTACCCAATGATGCGAGTCGCTATTTATTACCGCTGAGTTACGCAAGTATTATTGGCGGTACGCTTACCCTAGTTGGTACCTCAACCAATTTGATAGTAGCCAGTTTTGTTGAAGATGCGGCGCTAACACCACTTTCGCTTTTTAGCACTACGCCAGTGGCAATATGGGTAGTGTTAGCATGCTTGCTTACTTTAATATGTACTATTCCACTATTACCTAAATTAACGTCACAAGATTCAGCTAACACGAATGCTTATTTTTTAGAAGCAAAAGTGCGGAATGACTCTAACTTAGTTGGTAAAACGCTACTGGAAAATGGCTTTCGCGATTTAGGCAGTTTGTTTTTAGCTGAGGTTATTCGTGGCGATAAGCTCATTAGCCCAGTAAGGCCAAGCGATATTATAGAAGCAGGTGATAGGTTGTTATTTTCTGGTGATTTAACTGATGTTGCTACGTTAGGGCAGTTCGATAAATTACAAATAGTCGGTGAAACCAGTTATAGCAATAACTTAAACTTAGTTGAAGTCATTGTATTACACGAAAGTAGCTTATTAGGCAAAACCATTAAAACAGCGCAGTTTCGAGCACGTTTTAATGCGAGTGTAGTGGGTGTAAAACGTGGTAACCAAACGCTATCAGGTGGGTTAGGTAAAGTTGTTATAAGTGCAGGTGATGTATTGTTACTTGCAGTGGGGAGTGACTTTAAAACGCGCAAAAACCTTAAACGAAACTTTATTATTTTGAATGATGATTTTGCGAATAACCTGCTAAGTAAACGTGCAAGTTTGCTTTCAGTGGTTGGTTTTATTGCCGTACTGGGTTTAGCGGCATTTAATATACTGCCTTTGTTAAAGGGCTTATTGTTATTGCTCGCCAGCTATATCTCGTTTGGGCTTATAAGTGTACAAGAAATAAGGCGAAGATTACCGTTTGAAATAGCCATTGTAGTTGGCTGTGCGCTTGCCATTGCGAGTGCCGTTTATAGTTCAGGTTTAGCTAATACGCTCAGTGACTACGTATTACTTATTACCAGCTATTTCGGTGTTTATGGTGCTTTTATTGGAGTGTTTATTGTGTCACTTATACTCACAGAGCTTATTACGAATAATGCAGCAGCGGCATTAGTGTTTCCTATTGCGTTAAGTGTAGCTAACTCCTTTGGCCTTGACCCAATGCCATTCATTATGGCAGTCGCATTTGGTGCAAGTGCAAGCTTTATAACCCCTTATGGTTATCAAACAAACTTGATGGTATATTCTGCTGGCGAATACCAGTTTAAAGACTATTTAAAACTTGGCTTGCCCGTTTCGTTTGCTTATACAGTCACTGCTTTATTTGTAATTCCTATTATTTACCCCTTTTAAACTTTTAATAAATTGACGGACTAACGTTTAACTCCATGACAAATACTCCATACATAAATAAAGAGACGGAAGCTAAATCGTCAGACGTTGTTTGGCATCAAGCAAGTGTTACGCATCAAGAACGTGTTGCCAGCAATAACCACAAACCACTCGTAATTTGGTACACAGGGCTAAGTGGCTCTGGTAAGTCAACCGTGGCTAATGCGGTAGATAGACAATTACATGATAAAGGCTGTAAAACTTACGTGCTTGACGGTGACAATGTACGCCATGGACTCAATGGTGATTTGTCGTTTACCGATGAAGACCGGGTAGAAAATATTCGCCGTATTGGCGAGGTCGCAAAGTTATTTGTAGATGCAGGCTTAATAGTCAGCTCTGCGTTTATTTCGCCGTTTAGGGCTGACCGTCAAATGGTAAAAAACCTGTTAGAGCCAAGTCAATTTATTGAAGTATTTATAGATACACCTATTTCTGTGTGTGAAGAACGAGATCCAAAAGGGCTTTATAAAAAAGCGCGCAGTGGCGAAATTAAACACTTTACTGGTATTAGCTCAGATTACGAAGCACCGATAACCCCTGAAATATGTGTTAAAACAGCAGAACAGTCTATTGAAGCCTGTGCAGAGCAAATTGTTAGTTATTTAATTCAAAATGAATATGTGCAGCCTACACAGGATACGCGACTATGATTTATGATGTTTTTAATGGTGATGCTGACGGCATCATTGCGTTACTACAGCTTCGTTTGAATGAGCCTGTAGAGAGTAAGTTAATCACAGGTGTAAAACGCGATAATAACTTACTAAAACATGTTGATTTATCACTTGCTACAAAAGTAAATGCCCTTGATATTTCGATGGAAAAAAATACGCAAGCGCTAGAGTTAATTTTAGCAAATAGTATTCATGTGTTTTATTGCGACCATCACAGGACTGGCAAAGTACCCAACTCTAGCTATCTTGAAACATTAATAGATACTGCACCGGAAATTTGTACTAGTTTATTAATCAATAAGATGCTTGATAATAAATATATACTATGGGCAATTGCAGCTGCGTATGGTGATAACTTGGTCTCTGTTGCCGATGAGCTGGCAGAAGAAAATGAGCTGACAAAAGAACAAAGGTCATTTCTAAAAGAGCTTGGTACATTGATTAATTACAATGGGTATGGTGCTAGCTTGGCAGATTTACATTTTGACCCGGCTGAGCTCTATAAGAAATTGAGTAATATTGAAAATCCGCTCCAACTGGAAAGTGATACCAGCTCTGTGTTTTATACTTTGCGAACTGGCTATGAGAAAGACTTAAAATACGTCAGCGATATAGAGAGTTACTTTTGTAGCGAATTGTGTGAAGTTTATGTTTTACCTTGTGAAGCTTGGGCAAGAAGAATTAGTGGCACGTATGGAAATCTGCTAGCAAATAGTAACCCAAGCAAAGCACACGCAGTGCTTACGCTTAACGAAGACGGTACATACTTAGTCAGCGTAAGAGCTCCCTTAGAAAACCGTATTGGCGCAGATGAAATTTGTACTCAATTTGTAAGCGGGGGAGGCCGAAAAGCAGCTGCGGGAATAAACAAGTTACCGCAAGACCAACTTACTAAATTTGTGCAAGTATTATCGAACTACTATAGATAATTTGTATCGATAATTGGAATCTAAGGCTATAGTGCTTATGTTTTTACCAATCGTATTAGCAGGCGGTTCTGGAACTCGACTATGGCCGATTTCAAGAGAGCGCTTTCCAAAACAGTTTCATCGGTTCGGAAAAAGTCAGCACACCTTGTTGCAACAAACCTTGCAGCGTTTAGAGGGACTAGAGCAATCATCGCCTTTGCTTATTTGTAACGAAGAGCACCGTTTTATTGCGGCAGAGCAGTTGCGTCAAATGAATGTGAATGATGGCAAGATAATTTTAGAACCAGTTGGCAGGAATACTGCACCAGCTATTGCATTGGCGGCTTTTAAAGCCATTGAGCAGGGGGAAGATCCTCTATTACTGGTACTGGCAGCAGATCATGTAATTAAAGATAGTAAGGCATTTCATTTAGCAATTGAGCAAGCATCAAATTTGGCCAGTGTTGGGCATTTAGTTACGTTTGGAATTGTGCCGACTCACCCTGAAACTGGGTATGGTTATATTAAGCGTGGCAATAGTGTTGATGAGAAAGGCTATGCTGTTGCTCAGTTTGTAGAAAAGCCAGATCAAGCTCGCGCTCAACAATATTTAGACAGTGGTGACTACTACTGGAATAGTGGCATGTTTATGTTTAAAGCAAGTCGTTATCTAAATGAGTTAAAGCGCTTTCAGCCTGAGATTTATAAAGCGTGTGAATTAGCGCTGGGTGAGCAAACGCCGGATTTAGATTTTATTCGCATTAATAAAGCTGAGTTTGAAGCATGCCCAGGTGATTCCATTGATTATGCGGTAATGGAAAAAACAGAGCATGCTGTAGTGGTGCCACTTGATGCAGGTTGGAGTGATGTTGGCGGTTTTGCTGCGCTTTGGGATGTCTCGGACCAAGATAAGAACGGCAATGCATTTCGTGGCGATGTCAAAGCGGTTGATACCCACAACACTTTGGTGTGCAGTGATGATAAATTAGTGGCTACAGTGGGTGTTCAAGATTTAGTGGTCATAAACACCAAAGATGCGGTTTTGGTGGCTCATAAAGATAAGTCACAACAAGTTAAAGCCATTGTGAATGAATTAAAAGCTGAGCATCGCCCTGAAGTGACTTTTCATCGTGAAGTGTATCGCCCTTGGGGTAAGTATGATTCTATTGATAATGGTGAACGTTTTCAGGTTAAGCGTATCACGGTTAAACCGGGCGCGAAGCTATCAGTGCAAATGCACCACCATAGAGCGGAACATTGGATTGTAGTTTCAGGTACAGCTAAGGTACTAATTGGTGATACTGAGCAGTATGTCACAGAGAATGAGTCGGTATATATTCCTATTACCCAAGTACATGCGCTAGAAAACCCCGGTAAAGTCAATTTAGAGTTGATTGAAGTGCAGTCAGGCTCTTACTTGGGTGAAGATGACATTGTGCGCTTTGAAGACAAATACGGACGGGCATAATATGCAAGCATGCGAAATCATTAAGCAAAGCGGGATTAGCTTTGGTACCAGCGGCGCAAGGGGCTTAGTAAGCCAGTTTACCCCGCAAGTATGCGGTGCGTTCGCCAGTGCATTTGTGGCGAGTCAAACAGAGGTAGCGCGAGTCGCGATTGCCATTGATAATCGTCCAAGCAGTCCTGCAATTGCACAGGGCTGTATTGCAGCTTTGAAAGCGCTCAATATTGATGTGGAGTATTATGGCGTAGTACCTACGCCAGCGCTTGCTTATGCAGCGCAGCTTAAGCAGATCCCTGCGATCATGGTAACGGGCAGTCACATTCCTTTTGATAGAAATGGCTTAAAGTTCTACCGCACTGATGGGGAAATAACCAAGGCGGATGAACAGGCTATTTTAAACAGCCAAGTGGCTGTAGAAATGTTTGATTTGACTGAGTTGCCTATAGCCGATAGCTTTGCACGTCAACAGTATTTAGCTCGTTATTTGAATGTATTCACAGGTCAACCGCTTGCAGGTAAACGTATTGGTATTTATCTACATTCAAGCGCGGGAAGAGCGTTATACCCAGAGCTATTTAAAGTTTTAGGGGCTGAGGTTGTCGAACTGGGTTGCAGTGATGAATTTGTGCCTATTGATACTGAGGCGGTTGCAGAAGAAGACAAGCAACAAGCTCGTGTTTGGTCAAAAGAGTATGATCTAGATGCGATTTTTTCCACAGATGGTGACGGTGATAGACCTTTATTGGCCGACGAAAATGGTGAGTACCTAAGAGGCGATATTCTGTGTTTATTGGCAGCTCAATATTTGAAGATTGAAGCGCTTGCTGTGCCTGTTAGTTGTAATACAGCCATTGAGCTAACAAACAGTTTTAAACAAGTAGTACGCACTAAAATAGGCTCACCGTATGTGATTGAAGTTTTTTCTGAACTTGCTAAATCTCATGCAAGTGTTGCTGGTTTCGAAGCCAATGGCGGCTTTTTATTAGCCTGTGATTTGCAGTTAAACAGCCAGACCATGCAACAACTGGCGACGCGTGATGCGCTTCTACCTGCTTTATGTGTACTCGTTGCTGCAAAATCGGGATCGATAAGTCAGCAGTTAAACAAACTGCCACAACGTTTTACGCATAGCGATCGAATCAAAGACTTTGCTACAACACGAAGTCAAGCAATTATAGAACAAGGCAAAGCAAAACCCTTAGTCCTGTTGGAGAAATTGGGGATTAAGGGAATTGTTGAGCAGGTAGATGTAACCGATGGCCTAAGGCTAACACTCAATTCTGGAGATATCGTTCACTTGCGCCCCTCTGGGAATGCGCCAGAACTTCGCTGTTATGCTGAAAGCGAGTGTGAGCCTCAGGCACAAAGAATCGTTTCAAATGTATTAGCAAAGGTTTCTGGGGGTTTTTAATACGCTTAGAAGACCCTGAAATAAATTCAGGGTGACGTGGTTATGGATTACTTTATTCTTGAGAAGACTATACGGCGACCCGATCCTGTTCGATACAATTTGGAATGACAAAAAGCGCTACAATATTTGCTGTTTCGTCATCCTGACGGAGGTCAGGATCTTACAAATATAAAATGTGTTCAAATAGCTAACATACCGTCATCCTGACGAAGGTCAGGATCTTCCAGAGAAAATACAGTTCCAGTTAGCACAGCTTTTTCAATAAATACTCTCTGCGCTTTTTATCTTCTGGTTGCTTTGAAAACTTAAAGTACGTGCATAGTACTTGTTGTTGATTGTAAAAGCGTGCTGTTTCAATAAGCTTTGTTAACTTACCGCCATTAAATGAACTCATTTTCTCGGCACTTTTAAAAACTTGTTGCTTTTGAGCAACAGTCAGTTCTGGCCAATAGGCTAAGCCTATCATCATGGTTTGGTTGAGCACTTGCCATGTGTATGGGCCAAACTGATGAGCCAATTCTAGCGTGTACAACGCTTGTTTAATATCACGTGCAAAAAAAGCCTGCTGGTGGGCGAGGTCGGCATAGGTTTGTGGCCAAGCGGGGCGTGAGTTTATCGACTGGCTATATAAATCAGCAATTGTATCATCGGGTTGTGCTTCAAATTGAGAAGCGCGGCCCCATTCTAATAGTTTGGCTTGGGTGACTTGGTAGTAACTTTGCGCTGAGTCGAAGGCCAGAGATGTTTCAGCTGCTTGTTTTGCATCATTGTACGCAAGCTCTGTTACAGGCTTGCCTTTTTGCCATAGGTCTAAATAGTACTTAGCTTTAAAGTGATAGGCGCTCCCTAAGGCCAAGTGGTAACTTTTTACAATTAACCAAATGCACAGCGGTGCTATGGCAGCTAAAGCTATATATTGCATATAGCGATTTTGAACTGGGTTATTATTATTTTTCAAGCCTACAACCTGTATTAATCAAATGAAAAGTGCGCTTTGGCAATGTCTTTAGGCGTCGTGTAAGTGAGCTTGTGCGCATACTCATCACCACAAAGTGCTGCTATTTTCTCTCTTGCTTCTGCCATTTTGGGGGGGCGGCGGTGCATTGAGTGGCTGTCACTTGCGACTATGCTAAATAGCTTTTCCTGCAGCCAGTATTCCGCGAGGGCTTTGGGTTTACTACCCATATCATCTAATACTGAGGCGGCGGTTAACTGAAATAAACAGCCCATATTAACGAATTGTTTAATTTTTTCAGGGTATTGCTGTAGCTCACGGTTACGCTCAGGGTGCGCTATCATAGGTACTACATTGTTGCTGAGTAACCATTTTACTAATTTGTCGGCCCCTGCGGGTATTTGGCTATGAGGCATTTCCAGTAGCAGCACTTTTTTACCTTGATATTCACCGAGGAAAGGTAGCTTATTTTGCGGTAATAGTGCCAGCATTTCCGTGCCGATGCGAACTTCTGCGGCGGCGCTTACTTGTACTTCACAGGATGAGTAGCTGAGCGCGTGTTTTACTTCACCAAGCGCGTTCATTATCGTGGTTTTATTGTTATCGAATGTACCAAAGTGAATGTGTGGGGTGGCTACGATATGCGTGATACCTTGTTTTACAGCTGCGTCGATCAGCAAAATGGAGTCTTTTATTGTTTTTGCACCATCGTCAATACCGGGAAGTATATGGCAGTGTAAATCTATCATTCTAAGGCCTTGAGCTGTTTCACTATGGAGTATTTTCGGCCGTATTGTACCGACTATTTGGTGTGAAGACTATAAAGGGGAGGGGAAATAAAAAAGCGTGAATCTACAATTAATACAAATCGTTTAGGAGATCCGGGCTTTCGTCAGGAAGACGACAGATGTTGTTTGACTATTGTCGTCTCCCTAATTAATTGCATAATTGACACTATTGCGTCATTCTGAACTTGCTACAGAATCTCTGCACTTTAAACAAGTGCGGCTAGAATCAACATGCGCGCTTAATGTTGTTGGTACTATAACCAATCCAGCTAAGCGGCTTTCCCGCTATCACTTTGCTCATACGCTTGGTAGTAACCATATTGGCCATAGTAGCTTTGCGCATCTTTAGTATCAAACTGGTTGAGTACTACACCAAACACTTTTGCATGTGCCTGATTGAGCTTAGCTAAGCTATTTTTGATTAAAGCCGTACGAGTCGAATTGGCTTTCACAACCATTACTACCGCGTCAGCCAAAGGTGAAATAACTAAAGCATCACTGACAGCCTGTACTGGTGGCGTATCGACAATGATTTTATCGTAGCGACGTTGTAGCTCAGTCAATAGCTCTTTAAAGCGAGGTTGTGCCAATAGTTCAAGCGGGTTTAGTGGGATTGCACCTGCCGGCATAACATCAACATGCGGCTTAACTTCACTTACAATACAATCGTCGATTGAGTCTGTCATAGCTAGGTAGTTTGCCAAACCTGCTTGATAAGTAGGCAAGCCAAGTCGTTTGCCCAACGTTGGTTTACGCATATCCGCATCAATAATTAATACACGCTCAAGGGCTGAAAATGCATAAGCCAAGTTCATTGACGTTGAAGTTTTGCCTTCAGATGGGAATGAAGACGTTACTTCAATGATACTCATCGGTCTATCAAGAGCCAACAAGCTCATTGAGGTGCGAATAGAGCGCACCGACTCAGCAAACATTTTCTGATCTTTGTCAAAGAAGGCTTCATCACGTTGCTCAGCCGCCTTTTTATCAAGTAGAGGCACATAACCTAAAACGCGCTGTGCGAGGCTGGTTTCCGCATCATGGCTTGACTTAATGGTGTCGTTTAAGCTGTCGTGCACAAACGCAATAACAATACCAAAGCCAATTGTAGCTACAAACACCAGAGCCACAATTAGTGACTTTTTAGGTTTAACTGGTTCTGAGGTAACAATGGCTCGGTCGGTAAAGCGCGCTACAGGAGAGTCAAAGTCGCCCGTCACAGCCGTTTCTTTTTGACGAGAAAGGAAATTATCGAATAGTTGGCGGTTGGTTTGTACTTCACGCAACAAACGGCGGTATTCAGTTTCAACCGAGCTTAATTGACTAAAGCTGCTACGTGCTTGCTCAAATTGTTGTTTGAGCGCCTCGTAGTTTTGTGATGCGGTACGTGCTTCGTCTTCAATACCTTGCACTAAGCGCTGAATTTGTGCGCGCAGGCTTTCTTTTACAGCACTAAGCTCCGATTGCACCGCAATCATTTTTGGATGCTTAGGACCATATACTTTAGACAGCTCAGATAACTTACGTTCAACCATGATCACTTCGCGCTTCACGTTTTGGATAGAGCTGTGTGAGGTGATCTCAGGTAAGCTCTCTAGCCGTGCAATATCATTTTTTCCGTACTTTTGTACTAGTTTTAAAAATGCTTCCGCTTCAGCGGCGCGTGAGCGAGTGGTCACTAGCTCCTTATTTAAGTTTTCAAGTTCTTGGGCATCTAGTGACGTAATGCCTGCAATATCTACAAGGTTATGCTCTTTTCGATAAGATTCTAAACGGCGCTCGGACTCATCCAATTGAGTACGTAACTCACCTAATCGACTACCCAACCAAGCATTGGCTTTTTGTGTAATGCCTAGTCTAGCTTCTAACTGTGAATTAATATAAGCATCACCTACCGCATTGGCGACTTGTGCTGCAAGTGCTGCATCGTGAGTTTCAAAGCTGATCTTTACTAATTGTGTTTTTCTAACAGGGCTGATTGAGAGTTTTTCTATAAACAAATCAATTTGTTTCTGTTTTAAAAGGATTGAAAGCTGCTCTGAGTTCAATTCGTCATTGCTTGCTGGTAAGAAATCAATACTTGCTTTGAGTCGGCTGAGGGCCGATGGCTTCATTAGAAAGTCAGGGTGCTGCGCAAGGTTTAGCTGATCAAACACACGTTCGGCAATAGAACGTGACTTTAATATTTCAAACTGAGTGAGATAATACTCTTGCTGTGAAGAGTTGATACCGTACACTTCTTCAATCTTGATAGCGCGGGCTTGCTCAGCCTCAATTAATAATGTGGCGGTTGAGCGAAATACGGGTTTCAAGCTTAAAACCACAAATACGGCGATCACAGACGTTAAAATGGCCAGCATTAAAATGCGCCATTTGGCTCGCATAATCACGGTAAAATAATGACGTAAATCGATCACTTCTTCTTGCTGATTTTCAGTAGGCTGAAGTGCGTTATGTACTGCGGTCATTAGAAAAATCTCTGTTCAATGGTAATGGTGTCACCGGCTTTTATACGCGCGGTTAATGAGCCTTGCTCTTTTTCACTTTTGGTGCCTTCGCGGCTAATAAATATTTTTTCGCGAGACGCACGTTCGGTCAAACCGCCTGCCAGTGCAACTGCTTGGTTGACGGTCATGCCTGGTTGGTATGGATAGCCACCGGGTTTTTTAACTTCACCATGAATGTAAAAAGGGCGGTATTCTTGAATACCCACAAAAACATTCGGTTGTACTAGATAGTCGCCTTTTAAGCCATTATAGATAAGCTGCTCAGCTTCTTTAATGGTGAGGTTGTTTAGGCTAACGACTCCTAAAAATGGGTAATTGATGCTGCCACTATCGGTCAGTTGGGTTTCAAGCTCTAAGTCTTGATGGCCAAATACCTTGATAATGACTTTATCGCCTGGGCCAAGCCTGTAAACACTTTCGGAAGCATAAGCGCTTCCGAAAGTTAATAACAAGCTTAGTATTAAAAATACTTTATATTTCATAAGCTCTTATAGTGTGAAGGTTGCACCTACAAATACCACCAACTTGTCAAAACTGATGTTTTGTTGTGTAGATGTTTTGTCTTGGAAGTCGATACCTGCTTTTAGGTCGATCCAACGTTTTAAGTCATAATTTGCAGCAACTGTGTATGACTTAGTGGTATCTTTACGGTTGCTGATACCAACGTAGTTTTCTGATTTATGGCTATAACCAATGTCAGTACTTACAAACTCATTCCAAGTGTGTGTCCATGTTGCACCATAGTTGGTATCACGGATGTAGTCACCAATGGTGCTTGGGTCACGAGCAATACGTGAGGTGTTGAACGCAACAGACGTGTACGTTAATGGTTGCCAAGTTACGCCAGCGCTCCAAGATAAACCGCTAAAATCTTCACGTGCTGCTGAATCAAAATCTTTGTCTTGATAACCAATGCGCACGTTACCGCTGGTCATTGCTGTGGCTTGCCACTCTGCACCCACCTGGTAGAACATGGATGATGAGTCTTTAGTACCGCGAGCATCGCTGATGTCTAGTACGTCATACTCGGCATCTTCAGACTTGATCTCAGCCACTAGGCTTGTGTATGCACCTGTGTCGTAGAAAAACGTAGAACCTATAGTGGTTGTTTCAACATCACGGAACTTAGAAATAGCCTCAAAGTTGGTGTAGTCTTTGAATGACATATCCGCTGATAATTGAATACGTGCAGGTGTTGATTGCGCACCGTATTGGTAGCTCGCACCAAAATTCGCAAAGCGGTATTTAGTTACATCGTTCTGTGCGCCACCCAAGCCTTCAGAGATACCCGTACCGCGCTCTTCGTGCGCATTTTGGTAGCCGGCTTTAAGGCTGTAACTGTGGTTTTGGTTAAGCTCAATCGCCGCTTCACCTGATGCATTGAAGTCTAGGTAGTTATCATCACTACTTGAAAAATACGTACCCGAAGCCAAACCAATTTGACCTGTGTACTTGTTCGTGCCTTGTTCAAGTTGTGCATTCAGCGTTGGTGCAACTTCTAAAATCGAGCTTGATTTCTCGTTGTTGCTAGTACGGGCAATGTTACTGTCGTGCTTGAACGCTGTGTACAAGCTAGGAATTAAGTCAATGCCTGATGATGTTTTGATCACGCCAGAATCGGTTGCTTCATTTGCTTGTACTGCTGAGCATACACTGATCGCCAAAAGTGGCAGCGCCAATTTAAATTTCATTTGCTTATAGTCCTCAAATATTAGTAAGCGTTCTTGCCTGTAAAGCCTTTAAATAAAGTTAAAAAGATAATTTTTATATCAAAAAATAATGACCATTTATTGATGTAATCTAGGTCGTACTCGATGCGCTTTTCCATCTTGTACAAGGTATCTGTTTCACCACGCCAGCCATTGACTTGCGCCCAGCCGGTAATGCCAGGCTTTACTTTATGGCGCAGCATGTAATAACTGATCTGTTTGCGATATTCTTCGTTGTGGGCAACCGCATGGGGGCGAGGGCCAACGACCGACATACTACCTAACAAAACATTAAAAAATTGTGGTAACTCATCTAAAGAGGTGCGCCTTAAAAAGCCACCCACTTTAGTGATACGTTTGTCACCTTTGGTGGCTTGCGTAACCTTGTCGGAATTTTCCATTACCGTCATGGAGCGGAACTTGTACACAGAAATTCTTTCTCCGTCAAGACCATAGCGAGCTTGTTTAAATAAAACTGGCCCTTTTGAGGTAAATTTAACCGCAGCAGCAATCATTAATAGCAGTGGTGAAATGAGTAATAAAACACTGGCACTGAATAAAATATCAAAAGTACGTTTGTAAAAATCACGGACCCCAAACATGGGAGACTCAAAGACACTGATAGTATCTAAATTGCCTACAGCACCAATGCGAGCATGCATTAGGTTCTTAAGCATAAAGTCTGGTAGTAACAGTACATCAATAGTGGTGTCACCTAACTTATTTAGCAATGCTTGAATACGACCTTCTGCCACCATGGGATAACAAATATATAACTTGGTAATTTTGCGCGACTGTGCCATTTCGATAGCGTCGGCTTCATTACCAATCAACAAGTTGCTATCAAAGCCTTCTTCGTTTAAGCGCTCTGCGGCTCTATCATCAAATATACCAATGCAGTTATGGCCTAATTCGTTGTGGACATTCAGTTCTTTGTAAAGGCGCATTGCGCTACTATTCATACCGATAATCGCGACTGGTTGTACGCCAATGCCACGCTTGCGTTTAATGGCTTTGATTTGCCTTGCAGTGACACGCCAGCTTAACAGTGAACAGGTAGACAAAATAGTCCAAGTGATCACCACAACCCGAGAGTAGGTTTCACTTTGCTTGAGTAAAAATAGGCCAGCGATGAGCAGCATAAAGGCTAAAAATTGTACAAATATCAGCAGATACAGCATTTGTGTGAATTTACCGACGCGCCAGGAACGGTATAGCTGAAGCGATTCGCCAATAAAACCGTACAGAACCATGTAAAGAGTGAGTAACAGAGCATAATCTTTATCAAAATTGACGCCATACAGCATGGATGCCAAAAATAAAGAGGCTGAAATGATAAAAAAGTCAATGAACCGGTAAAGTACCGAACCGGCATACATATCTAATCTAAATTGTGACGTGCCCATAAAAAATCCTCCGTGACGCAGTGACTTACTTCACCCAAGTCCCTCAAAGCGCCACGCATTATACATGCCTTGTACCTTCATTGGTAGACATAATTGCTAATAATCGAAAGGTACCCAAAATAGGGTTTAGTGTACATTAAAGGTACTTTTGCGTCTTATGAAATTTTTATAACCTGCAAATTTGTTAATTTTTTACACCTTGTTTTCAAGGGGGGTTGTTGGTTGCAATATTGAGATGCGCTATTAAACAATGCAATTGTGAAGTAAATGTGCACTGACTATTCAAATTTATTACTAGGGTTGATATGAGAAGCTAAGTAATAAGTAATACTGTTTAAAAAAATAATTGCTTCTGTTGAGCTCATTACTTTAGATGAAGTGAAATAGTTGAAAAAATTGTGAGTTTATCGCAATAATTCAGATGGCTTTGATTTAAAGAAAATACTCAGGGTAGGTGTGTTTAGAGAATAAAATTGGGGCTCACTCTACGCCCCAACTATGTAATATTAAATTTTTAACGTGCTTTACGATATTGTGTCAACTCGTAATCAAACTCATCTGGGTCAACTACGAGACCATCCTTTTCGGGAATAGGGAATACGGCAATTGACAGTTCATCGTCGGCTAAGCCATCGGTCCATTTTGCATGCCATTTTTTTAGGCTAATGGATACAGGCTGACAATCTTGCCAGTCTCCTGTGGCCCAAAGTTTGGCAAACTCTTCGTTAGGCCAAACTGGTACACAGTCTTCGCTGTCAGTATTGAGCATCACACAGCCATGCTCATCAGTGAGTATCCAAACCTTTTCTGTTTTCGTCACTTCTTTTATAAGGTACTTGTAACGTTGTACATTATCTTTATTAAGCATGGATTTTATATGATCAGGGCTTAGGGATTCAGTCATGGTGATTTCCTAATTCTATTCAATGGCACTATTTCAATATTAGTTAAGGTTTTATATTAGTTAAGGTTCTTGCGATATAAAACTGCTTCACATTCACCTAAAGGATCTTGGTGCATGTAGGTTTTTATGTATTCCATGCCCAGTTTTTTCATGATCTTGATGGAACCTTGGTTATCGGGTAATGCTGTAGCTGACAGTGCTTGAACCATTTTGTTTTTTTCCAATTCATGCGCAATGTGCTTCGCAGCTTCACTTGCATAACCTTTACCCCAGCTAGCTTGTTTAAAGCGCCAACCTAATTCTAGATCAGTTTCATTTCGATCATTGCCAAAAAAGCCCATAGGGCGCACTAACACCCAACCAATAAACGTATCCGTTTGTTTAATATTGACTTGCCAAAGGCCCCAGCCTTTTTCTTTATTCGTGAAAGCGTTTAGTCGAGGAATAAAGCTATTCATAATATCGTCCATTGAATTGGGCTTACCGCCGTTGATGTACTTCATTACCGCGGGATCTTGATCTAGTTCAAATAAGAGTTGTGCATCATTCTCACCCATTAAACGAAAACTCAATCGCTCTGAACTTGCTACTTTCATAGTCACTCCTTACTGCTTTTAATGATGAAATTGATTACAATGCGCGCCTAATTTTTATGAGGGCAGACTTTGAATAACTCGGTATTGGCGTTACGCCAGCAACAAATAGCCGCGGCAAAACGTGAATACAAAGCAAGAGGCTCAAAACTCACACGCTGTGAAACATGTTTACTTGCACAAAGTTTGTGTATTTGCGACTGTGTGCAAGTGGCTGATGACTGCCAAAGTGCGGTTTGCTTGTTAATGTATCACAATGAAAGCTTTAAGCCATCTAATACAGGGCGTTTAATTGCCGATGTTATTCCAGATAATCATGCGTTTAGGTGGGATAGAACTGAGCCAGATCCTGCTTTAATTGCACTACTTGAAAATCCAAGTTATCAACCTATCGTTGTGTTCCCTGCAGAGAATGTAGAACCAGAGCGTGTGATCACACAGGTTGAACGCGAATCGGGCAAGACCCCTTTGTTTGTATTTTTAGATGGTACGTGGCGTGAAGCTAAAAAAATGTTTCGAAAAAGCCCTTATCTAGATTCATTACCAGTTTTGTCAATATCGCCGCAATCCTTATCGGATTATCAACTGCGTGTTGCGCCTCATGCGCATCAGTTGGGTACCGCTGAGGTTGCCTGTGTGGTGTTTGAGGAAAATGATGAACCGCAAGCCGCGCAGCTACTCACTCAACACTTTATCGATTTTCGTGATGCATATTTAAAAGGAAAGCGTAAGAAAAACTAAGTGTGCTTTCGTATTAAGGGTTGAGAATTATCAGGGGCAAAAATAAAGAAGCGCGACTCAATGAGTCGCGCTGACGGAATCTTTTATAGCATCCTGCTATGTTGATAAATATCAACTTCCTAATTCGTCCAGCTCCTTGGTTTCGCTTAGCGTTTTGGTTATGCGAAATCTAGCGTCCTGCTAAGGTCCTCTTCTTCCTTGTGCTCCATGCGCTCCTTCCATTGATAACAGCATCCAGCTGTATTTCCTTTACCAAAGTCCTTTTGAATCCATTGTATGAGCCATCCTGCTCAATTCCTGTTACTTCCCATAAATCCAATTTACTGCGCGTCCAGTGCGCTTCCTATCCTTTTGTCTATCCTTGGTTGCTCCTGCAACTTAAAAAGCGTCCAAATTGCGTCGTTGTCCTTAATTGCCACATCCAGTGGTTTGGGCATCCATCCCAAGTTGACAGCTTGCTAAATACTGTATCGTCCTGAACTTGTTTAAAAGTATAATTGAAGGAGGAATTAGAACCAGTGCTTAAAAGCATTGTGACTTGGTTGAAAATATATCTAAATTTATTTTTGTTATATATTTTAGTGGTTTAGTTTGTAATTTGCCGTAAAGTCGGTGGTTGATTCCACCATTGCTTATTGATCGGTGAGATATATCTCACACGGTAATTCCAATCTACCTCGTGGATTACCTTAAGATGAACTGAACTCTTAGAGCGATCCTGTGTATAATACTGAATTACAGGTTAAAATTACCTGAATAATAATAAACCTTTGAATGGAGCTTAATTATGAAGCGCGCACTAGCTGTTCTTTTGGCCTCTGTAACGTGTTTACCTGCATTCGCGAACGGCGAAGTAAATATTTACTCTTTTCGCCAGCCGTTTTTGATCCAACCTATTTTAGATGATTTTACTGCCCAAACAGGCATTAAAACCAATGTGGTTTTTGCAAAGAAAGGGCTTATCGAACGCGTCAAACGTGAAGGAAAGCATAGTCGAGCGGATTTGGTACTCACCTCTAACTTTAGCTCGTTGATCCAATTAGAAGAGTTGGGTCTGACCCAGCCCATAAAAAGTGATCAAGTAAATAAAAATGTACCGAGCGCCTTTCGTGATCCAGAAGGTGATTGGGTTGCTTTGACCAAACGTGTACGTAATGTTTACTCATCTAAGGCGCGTTTAGGCGAACTTAAAACATTGAGTTATGAAGAACTTGCAGATCCCAAATACAAAGGCAAAATTTGTACACGTTCAGGCAAACATCCTTATAACTTAGGCTTGGTCGCGTCTATGGTGGCGCATCATGGTGAAGCATACACCAAAAAATGGTTAACAGATGTAAGGGCTAATTTGGCGCGTAAACCGCAAGGTAATGACAGAGCGCAAGTGAAAGCCGTAAAAGAAGGCTTATGTGATTTAGCGTTAGGTAACAGTTATTATTTTGGCAAAATGTTGACCGATGAAAAGCAAAAAGCATGGGCTGAGTCTGTCTATATCAATTTCCCTAATCAAGCAGGCCGAGGTGCACATTTAAATGTGTCGGGTGTGGTCATGACCAAATACGCAAAAAATGCAGAGAACGCCTTGAAGCTGATTGAGTTTATGACCAGTGATAAAGCTCAGAACATGTATGCATCGGTCAATATGGAATATCCCGTTAAGCCTGGTGTAAAACTTTCTCCGCTGGTTGAATCTTGGGGCACTTTTAAAGAAGACGCTCTACCGCTTGCGCAAATTGCTAAGTATCGACCTGTCGCACTTAAACTTATCGATGAAGTTAAGTTTGACCTGTAATTCAAGGGGTTAATTTTTGTCTAGATGGCAAGTGTGTGCGTGGCTGATAGGTTTGTGCCTATCAGCACCACTGGCATTTTTAATTATTGAGTCCTTGCAAGGCGATTCCGACGTTTTTAGTCATTTATGGAATACGGTCCTTTGGGATTACATCATCAATACCGTACTGTTAATTGCAGGAGTGTTGTTGCTCAGTTGTTTGATTGCTCTACCACTTGGCTGGTTAGCAGCGTATTGCCAGTTTCCTGGCAAACGCGTATTTGAATGGGCAATGATGCTGCCATTGGCCATGCCCACCTATATTATTGCTTATATATATACTGACTTGTTTGATTATGCAGGCCCCGTGCAAGTCACTTTGAGAGAGTGGTTTGGTTGGCGCTCTCCAGATGATTATTGGTTTTTTGATATTCGTACCTTACCGGGTGCGGTGGTCATGATAGCGTTGGTTTTATATCCGTATTTATTTCTTATCTTTAAAACAGCGTTACGTGAGCAATCATTTAAATTGGTTCAGGCGAGCCAGCTTATGGGGATGAGCCGTTTACAGAGTTTTTTTAAAGTCAGTTTACCGCTTGCTCGCGGTGCGGTTGTTGCAGCGCTTGCTTTGATCAGCATGGAAACCATGGCGGATTTCGCCACAGTCCACTATTTTGCAGTGAGTACTTTAACAACCGCCGTTTATGACACTTGGTTGGGCTATTACTCTTTAACCGCAGCGGCGAAAATATCTGGCATTATGTTACTGTTTTTGTTTGTTTCTTTATTGCTAGAGCGTCTTAGTCGCAAGAATAACGTGGTGCATGAACGTCAGCTCAGTATTAATACCGAAACGCTTTACCAACTTGAAGGTAAGTATGCGGTGCTGGCAACAGGCTACTGTATATTTATTTTAACTGTGGCATTTATTTTACCTGTGCTAGTGCTGCTAGGTTATGCCTTTGATTATTTCGAACAAGCTTGGCAAAGCGAGTTTTTTATCTATGCATGGCAAAGCTTGAAAATAGCACTTTGGGTGAGTGGTGTAGCGGTATTGTTAAGCTTGCTAGTGGTATTTTCACAACGTATTGGCGAGCAACAAACCAAACATATCCCTGGGCGATTTGCTAGCATGGGCTATGCGCTACCAGGCACTGTGCTTGCCATAGCTGTGCTGTTACCTCTCACGTTACTTGATAACTCCCTGAATGAATGGTTTGCAGATACAGGCTTTGAACCTGGTTTACTCCTGAGCGGCAGTATTTTTGCCATGATATTTGCGTACGTGGTGCGATTTTACGCCATTGCTCATGGTGCGGTGGAAGCCAGTTATGTGAGAATTAGTCCGTCACTTGATATGGCAAGTCAAAGTATGGGTAAAAACTTGCTGCAAACCTTAAGTTTGGTGCATTTTCCCTTACTGAGAAGGGGGATATTGACCGCTGCTTTACTGGTATTTATTGAATGTATGAAAGAGCTGCCTGCGGCGTTATTGTTGCGGCCGTTTAATTACGAAACCTTGGCAACGCATGTATTTCAATATGTCAGTGATGAACAGCTAGAACTTGCATCTATTTCCGCGTTATTTATTGTTTTGGTGGGCTTAGTGCCACTATATTTTGTTAATCGTTCAATGGAACAACATAGTCAATGAGCAGCTTAGTACTAGAAAATGTCTCTTACCGATACCAGCAACAGGCGGTGATTGCTAACCTCGATCTGAATGTTGCTCATGATGAAATCGTGTGTTTATTGGGGGCCAGTGGCTGCGGAAAAACAACCACATTGAAAGCGATTGCGGGTCTTATAAAACCACAGCAAGGGCGTATAGTCATTCATGGGCAATGCGTCAGCGATGGACATTTCTTTATGGCACCACAGCACCGAAATATTGGCATGATGTTTCAAGATTATGCATTATTTCCGCACTTGAATGTGGCGCAAAATATCGCCTTTGGATTGGCAAAACTTGATAAAGGTGCACGCGCACAGCGTGTATCGCAAATGCTTGAACTAGTTCGTTTAGAAGGTTTAGAAAAACGTTACCCACATGAGCTTTCAGGTGGTCAGCAACAAAGGGTTGCTATTGCCAGAGCGCTTGCTTATCGTCCTAACTTGCTGTTGCTTGATGAGCCATTTTCTAACATCGATACTCAGGTGCGTTATCAACTCATTAGTGACATTCGCAGTATCATTAAAGATCAACAAGTGTCGGCTATTTTTGTCAGTCACTCTAAAGATGAAGCCTTTGCTTTTGCCGATAAGCTAGCCATTATGCACGAAGGTAAAATTGCGCAAGTTGATAACGCGCAATCACTATTTCAACGGCCAAAAAGTAAAGCGGTTGCTGAATTTTTGGGACAGGGGATTTACCTTGATGCGAAACGTTATAATGGTGCCAGCGTCGCAACGCACTATGGTGATGTGCACTCACTGATTGAGTTGCCAAATGAAACTGAATCTGGACAGATCTACGTCCGCCCTCAACATATAGAGTTGGTGAACGATGTCAAAGGGGATGTAGAAGTGCTACAGCAAAGGTTTGTTGGCACCGATTACGTCTATCATATAAAGGTGGCTGAGCAGCAGCTAGAAGTACCGGCACCCGCTGAACAAATATTAGATACAAATAAACCTGTCTCTTTAAAAATCAAAGCGCATGCGGTAAATTTCTTTTCTTAACAGCAGATGAATACAAGGATAAAGCATGGCGCAAGCACAATCAGGGGTCTGTGCTGAAGCAAATTTACACGGGCTACATTTGTTTTTTAATGTACTGGAAGGCCAAGATGAGGCTGTACGTGCTGCGCTCGCTAATTGTGAACGTCTACAAAACGAATTAAGTGACCGATTTTCTGAGTCAATGGTATCAAGCTTTGTGGCTATTGGTGCTCAGTATTGGCCACATATTTACCCTGAGTTTATACCTAGTGAACTTAAAAGCTTCCCCAATATCACCAGTGCTGAGCATGTCGTGCATAGCCAGCCTTTTGACCTTTTGTATGTCATTCGCTCCGATAGAGAAGATGTAAACCATTTATTTGCACAAAGTGTGCTACATATGTTGGCGCCATGTGTGGAATTGGTTGCTCATGTGAGGGGGTTTCGCTTTTTGGATGGGCGTGATTTTAATGGCTTTGTATATGGAGGTCATGGTCCGCATGGCCGATTCAAGCGCCAAGTTGCGTTAGTGAATCAGCCACAAAGTGCTGATGACCAAGGCAGCTATATTCATGTTAAGCGCGTCAAGTTTGATATCGACGCTTGGCAACGCTTGTCACTGGAAGATCAAGAACAATTGATGGGTCGTACTCGTTTAGACAATATTTTAATTGAGCCAAAGGAGCGCAATAGCCATGCTACACTTACCGAACTTAAAGATGAACAAGGCCAGCCTTTGCTGTTAGATCAAAGCATGCCATTTGGCGATGTATTTGAACAGGGTAGCTTATGGCTTAGTTGCTCTGGTTCCGGCTCTGCATTTGAGCGAGTACTGGCATCAAAACTGGGTAATGCCCAGTGCTACGACCCTTTGCTAGATTACAGTCAAGCTGATATGGGCGCGGCGTTTTTTGCACCGTCAGTACAGTTTTTAAATGATATGGCAAAGATGTGTGAACAAAAGTGATGCGAAACAGTAAAGTCTGTTTCGCCATGAGAGTTACACGTTATCAAATAGTGTTTTGACACGCTCTAAAGTTGCGTCAATTTCCGAGACCTTCGCGGGGGCAATAAAAATAGTATCGTCGCCAGCGATGGTGCCTAATACACCATCCGCAGTGCCTAAAGAGTCAAGCAAACGTGCGATTAATTGCGCAGCCCCAGGGCTGGTACGAATAATGATCATCATTTCGTTATGCATAATGTCGATAACCAGCTGGCGCAGAGGGCTTTTGGCGGTTGGTACGCCCATCTCCGCAGGTAAACAATATACCATTTCTTGTTTGGCGTTACGTGTACGTACCGCGCCAAATTTGCTTAGCATACGAGAAACTTTACTCTGACTAACATTATCGAAACCTTGTTCTTTTAATGCGTCAACAATTTCCCCTTGTGAGCCAAAGTTTTCTTCTTTTAAAAGGGCCTTAAAGGCTTTGATCAAAGCTTCTTGTTTTTCTTGCGGCTGCATAACGTTTCATTCATTTATTTAGCGAATAAATGGATTTTACACAAAACTTGGGGGTTACCCAAATTTTTGCAATATTACGAGGGGTTAACTGTAGGCTTTTATATGCTCAAAGTGAGCGTAAAGGTGAAAGTGACAAAAGCTTTACAACTATAGTCGAAAAAATCATGAAAATAACTCGGATTAATTTGTTTTTGGCGGCGCTTTTCATTATCTTTACTGCTCATTCAATTCCACCTTCAAATTATGGAGAATTCACATGAAAGTTGCTGTATTAGGTGCCGCTGGCGGTATCGGTCAGGCTCTATCGCTTTTACTTAAAAATGGCTTGCCTGCAGGCTCTGAGCTAGCACTATACGATGTTGCACCAGTTGTTCCAGGTGTAGCTGTTGACCTTTCTCACATTCCAACTGCAGTGAAAGTTGCAGGTTTTGGCGCTGATGATTTAGATGCTGCGTTAATTGATGCTGATATCGTGCTTATCCCAGCTGGTATGCCTCGTAAGCCTGGTATGGACCGTGCTGACCTATTTAACGTGAATGCGGGCATTATCAAAACATTGGCTGAAGGTATTGTTAAAAACTGCCCTAAAGCGCTTGTAGGTGTTATCACTAACCCAGTAAACGGCACTGTGCCAATTGTTGCTGAAGTATTCAAAAAAGCGGGTACGTATGAAGCTTCACGTGTATTCGGTGTAACAACACTTGACGTTATTCGTTCAGAAGCATTTGTTGCTGAGCTCAAAGGTGTTGATGTATCTGAAGTTAAAGTACCAGTTATTGGTGGTCACTCAGGTACTACAATCCTACCTCTACTTTCTCAAGTGCCTGGTGTTACTTTCACAGACGAAGAAGTAGCAGCATTGACTCCACGTATTCAAAATGCGGGTACTGAAGTAGTAAATGCTAAAGCAGGCGGTGGTTCAGCGACGCTTTCAATGGGTGCAGCAGCAGCACGTTTCTGCTTCTCACTAGTGAAAGGTCTACAGGGCGAAAGCAACGTTGTTGATTATGCATATGTTGCGGTTGAAAATGGTGATGCGCCTTACTTTGCTCACCCTGTACGTCTTGGTAAGAACGGTGTTGAAGAAATCCTATCTTACGGCGAGCTAAGCGCATTTGAGCAAAAAGCAAAAGAAGACATGCTAGAAACGCTGAACAAAGATATCCAAGAAGGTATCGACTTTATGGCTAAGTAAGCCTAAAAGATTTAAGAAGCCCGCCTATGCGGGCTTTTTTGTGTCTGTAATTTGTTGGCTTGACTGATAGGCACAAAAAAGGCCTCTAATTGAGGCCTTTAATCAAAACTAGTTATAGTTTACTTATTTAACGCCAATTGCAGCTCACGATTACGCTCAAGTCTTACTAATAGCTCTTTTGCAATGGGTTTGAACTTAGCAAGCTCTGACTTTGGTAGTGGTTCAGATTTTGGTAAGTCGACCGTTTTCGGATTACGGTGCACACCATTAACCAAGAACTCATAGTGTAAGTGTGCGCCAGTCACGCGACCAGTTGCCCCCACAGTACCAATTTTTTGACCTTGCTTTACTTTTTGACCTGCTTTAACCATGCGCTTATTCAGGTGTAAGTACTTAGTCACATACTTGCTGCCGTGTTGGATAAACACATAGTTACCGTTTAAGCGGTTATAGCTTGATTTAATGACTTTACCATTACCAGATGAGACAACCGGCGTGCCCGTACGTGCTGAGTAGTCAATACCTCTATGTGCTGTAACACGGCCTGTTACTGGGTGTTTACGGCGCGGGTTAAAATTAGAACTAATGTACTTAAAATTAACCGGTGCACGTAAAAACGCCTTTTTCATACTGCGGCCTTCAGGGGTGTAGAAGTTGCCATCGCTGTGGCGTATTGCGCTGTAACGTTCACCCTGATTGATAAATTCTGCGGCAATAATCTTACCTGTGCCAATTTCTTCGCCGTCAACAAAATGAGATTCATATATAATGGCAAAGCTATCGCCTTTGCGAATATCATTGGCAAAGTCTACATCCCAACCGAAGATGTCTGCAAAGTTCATGATTTGGCGCTCAGACAAGCCTGCACTGATCCCCGCAGTCCAGAAACTTGAGCGGATCTCACCGCCTGCAGACTTAGCAACAGTTTCAATTTCTTTGCTTTGTATGGCGCTGTCATATTGACCATCTTGACTACGCGTGACAAACAAAGTATCTGTCTTTGAAAGTACATACTTGAGCTGTGCAAGTTCGCCGTTTTCGTCTTTTGCAAAACTTAAAACTTCACCAGGGTGAATATTAGTGAGTTTGCGTGTTTCAGCGTTGGTATTTACCAATTGATGCAGTGTTTGCGCGCTAAAGCCTGCTCTTTTGAAAATAATTGCGAGGCTATCACCAGATTTCACTTCATGATCAATATAGCTATATTCAGTTTGCTTTGGAGCTTGCGGGGCATCCACAGCATTTAATTCGGTAATATGCTCAGGTGTTTCGCTGATTTTAACTGGAAGTTCATAGCGTTTTCCAACCTCAAGGGCTTTTTTGTCATGATCTTTAGAGGCTGTCGCTTTTTCTGATGGCCATAACGCAACAATCAGCATCAAGGAAAGGAGACTAATAATAAGCAGTTTGTGTTTTTTGGGGAGCTTATGCACCACGTGAACCATAACGCGCCTTTTCTGCTGTCAAGAAAATATGTTAATAATATTGCAGGATATACGCAATAAAGCTGCAATACCAGTATTTTGTGCATTTAAACTCATTCAAATATAGGCTAGAATCGGCCGATAAACTGAATATTTGGAGCGAGGAATGGTGGACTTAGAAACTGCATTTGCTGAGATAAAACGCGGTGCAGAAGAAATTCTTATTGAAGATGACTTAAAAGAAAAGCTTAAGTCTGGGAGAAAACTGAAGATCAAAGCGGGTTTTGATCCAACAGCACCGGATCTGCATTTAGGTCACACTGTTCTTATCAATAAGCTTAAGACATTCCAAGATTTAGGCCATGAGGTTATTTTCTTAATTGGTGATTTCACCGGAATGATTGGTGACCCGACCGGTAAAAATGCGACGCGTAAGCCGCTAACCAAAGAAGACGTGCTTGCTAACGCAGAAACCTATAAAGAACAAGTTTTTAAGATTCTAGATCCTGAAAAAACCATAGTTGCTTTCAACTCTACTTGGATGGAAAAGCTGGGTAGTGCGGGCATGATCAAGTTAGCAGCCCGTCAAACAGTGGCACGCATGCTAGAACGTGATGATTTTAAAAAGCGTTATACGGGTGGTCAGTCAATTGCGATTCATGAGTTTTTATATCCACTAGTTCAAGGCTGGGACTCAGTGGCGCTTGAAGCGGATGTCGAGTTAGGTGGTACAGATCAACGTTTTAATCTTCTTATGGGTCGTGAATTGCAAAAAGAAGAAGGCCAAGCACCGCAAACGGTACTTATGATGCCATTGCTTGAAGGTACCGATGGCGTTCAAAAAATGTCGAAATCACTTGGCAATTACATTGGTATCACAGATGCGCCAAACGACATGTTTGGTAAAGTGATGTCAATTTCTGATGAGTTAATGTGGCGTTATTACGAACTATTAAGCGCATTATCATTGGAAGAAATTGCTGATCTCAAAGCGCAAGTTGAAAGTGGTCGTAACCCACGTGATATTAAGATCGAATTTGCCAAAGAGATGATCGCCCGTTTCCATAGTGCGGATGATGCAGAGGCTGCACATCAAGACTTTATCAAGCGTTTCCAAAAGAACGCACTGCCAGACGATATTCCTGAAGTGAGTATTGTGATTGATGAACCATCAACGTTTATCACAAACTTACTAAAAGAAGCTGGATTAGTTGCTAGTACTTCAGAGGCAATGCGTATGATCAAGCAAGGTGCAGTTAAGTTAAATGGTGAAGAAAAGGTTACAGATAGTAAGCTTGCTATTGAAAAAGGTAGCACAGCCATTTATCAAGTTGGTAAGCGTAAGTTTGCAAAAGTGACTGTAAACTAAATCATCGAGCTTACTCGTAAAAAACCAGCAAAACGGCTGGTTTTTTTATGCTTGAATAAAACCTATCTTTGCAGCAGGACTAAGGCGCTTAATATAGTTATCCACACCAGCGTTACTAGCAATAAAAAAAATGTATGAATACGTTTAAGTAAAGTAAGTAGGGCTTCAATATCATTGGCTTCAGGATGTCGTTGCACTCCCAAGCGCATCTTCTCAAAACGCTGTCCTAGGTAAAAACAAGGCCCACCTAACTGCACATTTAAGTTGGCAGCAAATAATGACAGTATCCAACCACTATTCTTTTGATAAAAATAGCGGGCGTAGGTTTTTAAATAATGCAGCACTTGTTTAAAGTTGAGCATGCTTGCCATGGATAAGATAAAAGCACGCAGTGGCAGCCACTCAATCAGATAAATTGTTTTTCTCAGTGGCGCCATAAAACGGCTATTGGGTACTACCACCGTTCGCCATGCATGATCGCACAGCAACAAAAGCTTGTAGGTAAGCGCAATCAACGGGCCAAATAACAAATACAGTAAAATCACAACATAGTAGTGGCGTATGGTATGCAAAGCAGTGCTGTCTATTGCGGCCTTGGCGATACCGACACTTGAAAGCTTGTCGACATCGCGAGAAACCATGCCCTTGAGCAATTGCCGTGCTGTTGATTTCTGCCCTTGGCGTAGTAATACCGCAATACGTTTGGCCCGTGTTGTAGTACGCGTATCGAGGCATAAGTAAAGTACTAGCCCCCCAAGCCATTGCGGATAATAGGCAAATTGTGCCAATGCAAAACATAAAATTAAGACTGTCACGATAGGGAGAATAAAAGCTAAGGTACCACTGAGAATTTGATAGCTAGGCGCTGCGCCAGCTTGGTAAACACGTTGTACAATGCCTTTAAAGACCAAAGTAACAATGGTGTTAGGATGATAACTGCTTTGTAGCGGCAAAAAATGCGCCGTCATCAGCGCTAAAATGAAAATCAGCAAGCCCTGTTGGGCTTGCATGAACTCGAGAAACATCTTAAAGCGAGACGCTCGTTAACTTTTCAAGCAACGCGGTCACTAGCTTGGATGAATTGATTGAGGCAACTTCTAAATATTCTTCAAAAGATTGTGGTGATTCTTTACCTGCGATGTCTGATAGTGAGCGGATCACAACAAATGGCGTATCTAACACGTGGCATGCTTGTGCAATTGCTGCACCTTCCATTTCCACAGCTAACATTGTTGGGAAATCAGCGCGAGCTTTGTCGATACGTACAGGATCACACATGAATGAATCGCCAGTACAAATTAAGCCTTTCATAGTTTGGGTACTTTCAAGGCTGGCAACACTTTGCTCTGCGGCTTCTATCAGCGCTTCGTGTGCTGCAAAACCAGCCGGCATTTGTGGTACTTGACCTATTTCATAGCCAAATGCTGTTACGTCTACATCGTGATGGCGTACTTCAGTCGAGATAACCACATCGCCTACATTTAAGCTTGGCTCAAACCCGCCAGCTGACCCCGTATTTATCACGCAATCTGGATTAAAATTATCAATCAGTAACGTTGTCGCGACCGTTGCTGCAACTTTACCAATGCCTGATTGGACGAGAGTTACAGTGTGACCTGCTAATTCACCTGTATAAAAAGTGAAGCCACCTTTAGTCATTTGCTGTTTGTTTTGTAGTGCATCACGTAAGATCGCGACTTCTGGCTCCATTGCGCCAATAATGCCAACATTCATGATTTTAATTCCTAAAAAAATTTGTGCATTAGTATACCTGAGCAGGGTCTAAATGCGAATTCTGTGCGTCAATGCGCATAAAAAAGCGGGAGAAGCTTTAAACTTTCACCCGCTATCAAATGTGTTTTAATGGATCAAATTTCAGCTAGTTGCGTTGATTGTGCTTTAGCTTGAGAAGGAGACAGTACCGCAGGCTTTTCAGTGCGGTTACGTACACGTCGAGGTGTTTGTGCTGCTTTGCCTATTTTAAATAAAATAGCACTGCGTACTTCTGAGGATTTATAGCCCGCTTTTACTTTCATACGAATATGTGGAATGCCAGCCGACTCAAGCGCACCATTCACAAACCAATCGCGCTGTGCTTTATGGCCGCCTTTGTTGGCGTTGTTAACGAGGTCAACCGCAGCGACGATTTTAAGTGTTTCTTTATCAACTAACACATAATCAAGTTGTTTGTTTTTAGCTTTGATCAGTGCCGCACGACGCGCTTTGTCTGATACGCCTGGTTTACATTCAATTAAGTCAATAAGCTTAACGCGACTGACTATTTTGAATTTGTCTCCTACAGCGCGCTCTAACAGCGTCAGAAAAGACGCTTCCACAGCACTAAATACAGAATCTTTTTTATTAAATGGATAAGGGTTGCCACCATTGTCGGTATATTTTGCCAATACCACTGATGCAACAACAACTAGAGCAAGTATTGATAATAAAGCAAATTCCATAAAACACTCCAAAACAACATTTTGACAATTTACATATCAAAAGCAAAAGTCATGCCTAATTTGGAGTGTTGTTTTATATTTTTATCGTTAAACCTGATAGCCGTTTGGTAGGCCTTTTACAGCGTATGCAACAGCATCATGGGCATGCAAAGATTCATAATGATTAATTTTGATGTAGTAATCTAGGTAATGAGATGCTTCAAACAATGCTTTCAGTTTTCTGGCCGCATCTTCGCAGAACATCAGGTTTTGTCCATTCAAACGGGCGAATTCTTGCTCATCTTCACGCTTTACCGCTGCTTGTACGGGGGTTTTAAGCTCGTTTTCAACGCTATTGATAAGTGCCAATACGTCAAACTCTTGACTATCACCTGCGAGCATTACTTTCATGTTAGCGATACTACGCTGAGAATGCGGCGTGGCGACAATGCCTTGTGTTGTACCAAGCCACTCGTGTACTTGTTCGTAGTTGAGTGCTTGGCCTGCAAACTTATCATCAAATGCTTGTTGAATAAGTTGGCGTGCAAGGGCTGCAGAGCAAGGGCATGTTGAAGAATAAGTTACATCACATGCAACTTCGAGTCGATATTGTTGTTCAACTAGAGTTGCGGTGATTGTGATTGGGTAGTTTTTCCATCCAAGTTTTTGACTTAATAAGGATTGTCGACGCAGTGGCAACTCAAAATGAAAAATGATTTTGGCTGCATTACTAATATCTTGATGGCTGGCTATAAACTGTTCTAACACACGCTTTATCGTGACTGGTGTCAGAGTTTGTTCACATGATAACTCGTCTAATGCAAGAAACAGTCGCGACATGTGAATGCCTTTTGCTTGTTCATCATGCAAATTAACAAACGCGTCAGCTTTCGCGGTGACAGGGGTCTCGTTTAACCCACTACTTGCGAATAAAAGCGGAAGTTCAATATTACCCATGCCAACCCAATTTAATGTTCCTGTTTGCAATGCTTTAGCTGTATCGGCAATATCTGGCATTATGGTCTGCATTTAAACCCTCATAATCACGACAATTAAAGGAGCGCATATTACACTATAATCGCCAAGGTTGCGCCTATTTGCGCATGTCTAAGTTAGTTGGAAATTCAAAAATGTGCATTGGGGAATACAGTTTCATTGCGTATCGGTTAATAAAAAGGATGATTCGCTTCTTGCATTAGCTTGCGTATAATGAGGGCGTTAAATGGGTATTTGGTAATTATGGTTGAGTCTTCTTTTGGCCCTTGGGCCCGTGTACTGTCAAATTTAGTTAATAAATACGGCGCAAAAAGTGCTAGCTTTATGTGCTACATTTTTGTGCTACTTATCACGTCTGTTCTAGCCTGCATGTTTTACTATGTTGCATTGGGTGAGATAAAAATTGTAGATGTGTTATCTGTCATGTTTTTTTCTGCGGTAGCCTCACCGGTCCTCATCTCGGTTACAATTCATTCAATTCGTCAGCTCGAAGACTCTAAAACCTATCTAGAGTCAGCAACTCAGCAAGAAAAATTGCTTAACCAAACACTTAAAGACAACATTAATCGTTTAAATAATGAAATTGATGAGCGAAAAATGGCTCTTCATGCGAAACATCGTGCCATTGAAGAGCTTCGTAGAGAAATCGCTGAACGCAAAAAAACACAGCAAGAGCTTGCACAGCAAGGCATGCTGTTGCGTTCCATTGTTGATTCCTCTCCTGATTTATTTTATTACCGCGATGAAAATGGCGTTTTTGCTGGTTGTAATAAGATGTTTGAGTTGGTTATTGGCAAGTCGAGTAATGAACTTATTGGCCATTCAGTCGAACAAATATACCCACAAAGCTACCTGCCAGAGGTGTTACGCACTGACAATGAGGTAGCGACAACCCACAAGCCAATTACGCTCGATGTTGAATACCCCGTTAACGATGAAAAGCGTTGGTTTGAAATGCGTAAGCTCCCGTTTATTAATGATGATGGTAAATACATTGGTTTATTGGCATTTGGTCGTGACATCACCAGCCGTAAAGAAGCAGAGCAAGCGCTAGAATCCGCCTATAAAGATAAAGGTAAGTTTATCGCTACTTTGAGTCACGAATTAAGAACTCCCCTGAATGGTATCGTCGGTTTAACGCGCATGTTGCTCGATACTGAGTTATCTAAGCAGCAGAAAAGTTGGTGTAATACGATTTTCTCAAGTGCTGAAACACTTGGTAATATATTTAACGATATTATCGACTTAGATAAGATTGATAGAGAGCAGTTGGATATTGCGACTGACAGTATCAATGTGTCAGATTTTATTAATGATGTGGTTAACTTTGCAGGACTTATTGCCGATCAAAAAGGCCTAGACTTCACAATTAATCGTACAGGTATGTTGGATGTGTATGCACAGCTCGATCCTACTCGATTGCGCCAGGTATTGTGGAATCTCATCAATAATGCCGTGAAGTTTACGCATAAAGGCGGTGTTACCCTGGAATGTCGTCGTGAAAACCGAGAATCAGGCGCTTGGTTGACTATCAGTGTGATTGATACAGGTCTGGGGATCCCAAGCGATCAGCAAGAACGAATTTTTGACATGTATTACAAAGCTCCTGATTTAACTGGCGCGAATGCGATAGGCTCTGGCATCGGTTTAGCCGTAACCAAAGCTCTGGTTCTTGCCATGAAAGGACAGATCCGCGTTAGCAGCATAGAAGGTCAGGGGAGTCGTTTTGATGTCGAAATACCACTGACATTATGTCATGCGCCTAAAGAGCAAAGCTATGCAGGTCGCAGTCTTTATATCTTGTTGGTCGAAGATGTGCCACTCAATGCGGAAATTGCCACTAACCTACTTGAACAACGCGGTCACGAGGTAATATGGGCTGAAACGGGTGAAGATGCCTTGTCTATGGTTGCCACTGAAGATGAGCTAGATTTGATTTTACTTGATATGCAGCTGCCAGATATTAATGGTGACCAAGTTGCTCGAGAGATTCGTGCTGATAGCCACTACGACAACTTGCCAATCGTTGCACTCACAGCAAACGTAAGAAGCGCAGAGCAAGAGTTGCAAGGGATTGATATTCAAGGAGCGCTCGCGAAACCAATCAATACAACGCGTTTGGATAGAATGCTAGCGGAGCTGTTTGGAATTGACGCAAAGCAAACCAATAACAAAGCATGCCACGATGAAATTTCATTAAGTGATGCACATAAAAAAGAGCTTGATATTGAGACGATTACAGACTTTATGGACTCAATGGGCGTGGACGCATTCAAGCGCAGTACGCAACTATTTGAGAAGCTAAACCCTAAGTATTGTGAAGAGTTGAGACAAGCACTTGTCAATGATGATATTGACGAATATTCGTCTGTTGCTCATAAGCTTAAGGGGGCAGCCGGTTCTGTTGGCTTACAGCTTGTACAATTACAAGCGAAAAAAATGGAGCTGGATGCAGAGCAAGCGAGTAGCGAAGATCTAAATAATTGGGTAATGGAACTGGAAGAGAAAATTAGCACGGGGCAGGTTTTGCTTGGCGAAGTGGTTGAGTTACTCGCGTGAGCCCGGTTGGTATAAGGTATAAAGCAGGCAAAAAAATAAGGGGCAACGCCCCTTATCTTAAATAATTGCAAAACTCCCTGAAACCAGATCTTCTTAGCTATCAATTTTCCCTATAAAACGATAGCCTTCACCATGAATGGTGCTGATCAATTCAGATGTGTTGCTGTCGCTTTCGAAGTGCTTACGAATACGACGAATGGTTACGTCTACAGTACGGTCATTGGCACGAAGCTCTCGGCCTGTCATATGCTTGATCAGCTGCTCACGGCTAAAAATACGGCCTGGAGAATCTAGCATTAAACGTAATGCTCTATACTCACCTTTAGGAAGACGCTTTGACTCACCTGCAGGTGACGTCAAACAACGGCTGTTCTCATCTAATTCCCAACCGTTAAACGTTATCACGCCGTTAGAATCTATTGCAGAGTCTTCACCAGATGAACCTGTACGAGAAATTAAGTTACGAGCACGAATCGTTAATTCACGAGGGTTAAATGGCTTGGTGATATAGTCATCAGCGCCAATTTCTAACCCAAGAATACGATCGACATCATTGTCACGGCCTGTTAGGAAAATAAGGCCAATATTTTTCTTTTGACGTAATTCACGAGCTAGAATTAGGCCGTTTTTACCCGGAAGATTGATGTCCATAACAACTAGGTTGACGTCGTCATGCGCTGTCAGCTTGTCATGCATATCATCGCCATCTATGGCTTCAATTACTTTGTAACCTTCCGCTTCAAATAAACTAACGAGGTTCAGGCGAGTTACGTCTTCATCCTCTACAATCAGAATGACTGGCGTTTGCATTATTAATTAACCTTTTCGGAATATATTATTTACATGAAATTCGGTACTATCTAATAAAACCGAATATTTACGATTATAGGAGTATATCTAATTGTTAACAAGTAAAATTAATTTGGATGAAACTTAGAAACTGCAAGCAATCTTGATAACACTTTAAAATTGTGTTGCGAAACTTGTTGCTTATTAATATACAGCCGAATCTTACTCCCTTCTTGGACTAAAGATGCTACTCCGCCACCTTCGAGAAACTCGATGCTTTCTCCCACAAAGACTGTGTTTAAGGGACTTGTATCGGTCCAAGTGGCAAGTATAACATCTTCATCACTTTCATCAACGTATGTGATATCACATAGCTCTGAAAGTTCCGCAAATTTTGCCTGTTTTCCAATTTTTATTATTTCAATCGGCAGATTTTTAATTTTTAAACTGCGATTCCCTGACAATATTAATCCGGGACCTTGCTCAATATTATAAAAACAAAACCGCGTGGCTGTTTTTGTTTGCTGATTCGGGAACTCAATAAATTTGGCCATTTGATATAAAAAGGCCGAGCGAACTTGATCTGGTGATTTGGCAAAACAAAATAAGGGCATAAAAGCAAATATAATGAATAAGGCCCTCATTAGTTAACCTCGCCTAATGGGAGTGTTAACACAAACCGAGCACCGTCGTTGTAACTTTCATCGAGCGATATGTTGCCATGCAACGCCTGAGTAATTAGGTTATATACGAGGTGCATACCCAAGCCACTGCCACCTTCTCCCCGTCGTGTCGTTACAAAAGGGTCGAAAATACGTTTTTTGATTGCACTGGGTACACCACTGCCATTGTCGCTGTAATCAATCATGAGCTGATTAGCATCTTTTTCAATTTTTATATTGATCGCATTGTTATGTATATCATTGAATCCATGTAGCAAGGAGTTTGAGATCAATTGCTCAAAAATTTGCTGTAGAGGGCCAGATTTACTGCTGATCACCATATCTGGTGCACACTCAATATTTATGTTTGGCTTTTTACTAGCGAGATCCGGTTTCATTGCTTTGAGAATGTTGTCGAGTAAAGATGCCACATTTACATCAGAGCTTAATTCTAGATCCTGACTAACTGCCACTCGTTTAAAGCTAGAAATCAAATCTGCAGCACGGTTTAAATTACGATAAATTAAGTCTAGGTTTTCTATCCCATCATTAATGAAGCGCTCAAGTTGCTTTGACGTTAAGCTTTTTTGTTCAAATGCAGACTTGATATCAGCAAGTTTATCTCTTAGAAGGGTAGAGCCTGTTACACCTAAGCCGATAGGTGTATTAACTTCATGGGCGACACCTGCCACCATTTGCCCAAGCGATGCCATTTTTTCATTTTCAACAATTTGATTTTGGTATTGGTGCATTCGCTCTAAGGTGTTAAGAAGCTCTTGGTTAGCTTCTCGCAGCGCAATGGTACGCTGATTCACTTTTTCTTCTAGGCTTTGATTGAGCTTTTTGATTTCTAGTTTGTCCGCTTGATGTCGCTCTATTTGGTTTTGTGTGCGAGTAAGCATGATATTGAGGCTGCTAGCTAGAATATTGATTTCTTCTATGTGACTGCCTGATGCACGGGTACTGTAATTGTGATTTTTAGACACATCTTGTAAAAGTGTGGACAGCTCTTCAATGGGCTGTGCGATACGTCTTTGGATCCCGCGAGCAACTAGCAGCACGAGCAAAAGTACAAACAATGTTAAGGTAATATCGACTAGAATTTTCGTATTAATGTATTGATTCAATCGCTCCAGACCACCACGAATATATACGTAGCCTTCGATTTTATCTTCATACACAACTGGTTTGATGAGCTCGACATAATCCTCGGTAATTTTTGGCTCTTTAAGCTCTTCAATGCTGTTGACTTTTAAAGGTACGGGAGGCGTTTTACTGGCGTTGTAACTGGTGAAAAATACAGGTTTATTCGTTACGTCATCAATGTCATATATATGAATATTTTTAACTAAATCGACTTCCTTGAACGATTTCAAACGTTTTTCTTCGGTTTTTCTATCTTCAAATATGAGCGTGATTTGTGCATTAAATGATACAATCTCCGCGATCATATCAAGCTTATTAACGATAAGTTGACGCTGCTCCTTGATGTCTAAGTAGGTTGAAATGGAAATAGATAAAGATAGGCAAAGTGCGGTAACCAGCATAACTGCGCTGATTAAGACTTTTCTTATACTTGTTTTAGATGCCTGCTTTGTCATTAGTCGCCTTGATCTACCTGGATAGCCACCACTTATTCGCCATATTTTGAGACCATTGATAAAGCCGAAATAGGTGCTAAATCTACCTGAGGTGATTTAGGTAGCTTTATCATACATGCAAAGCAAAACCAAGGCGTAATGGTATGAACACCATTCTAGTGTAGCAAAGAGATTGGATAAAATAACAAAAAAATCCCTGATTTTGCATGTTATTTTATCCAATTGCAGACTTTAAAAAGCACTTGTTAGGTATACAAGCTTACCTACTTGCTTGGTATACAGTAAATTTGTTGTTTTTTGCAAGAATTTCAAACTGACCAAACTGCTGTTCTAAAATTGGCGGATACTTTAAAAAGTTATTTGCCACTATCTGCATTTGTCCATTTGACTTTAAGAAGCGCTTACTGTGCTCTAAAAAGCGCTCAGCAATACCGTAGTCGGTCGCAATGCCTGTATGAAAAGGTGGATTACTAATTATGAGATGGTATTGGCCTGTTACTTCATTGAGACCATCACTTAATATTAGCTCTGCGCTTAGGTTGTTGATTGCAAGTGTTTGCTCTGTCGCATACAAGGCTAGCGCGTTCACATCTAAACAAAATAGCGATAACTCAGGCTGCTGCAAACCGAGAAAGGTTGCGATGATGCCAGCACCACATCCAAAATCGAGTATTTTACCTTTATAAGGCGCAGGGATATTTTCGAGTAGTAACTCAGTACCTATATCCAACTTACCATGGTTAAAAACGCCAGGTACGCTGATAACATCAAATTCAAGTCCTGCAACTCTAACTGTAAACGTGCTTTGATAATCTTGAATATCGAAGCGGTTCAGTTGTGCCAGTCCACCGAACTCATACAAAACACAATGCTTTGCACTTTCCAGTTTATAAAACTGTTCAGCATAAGGCTTTAACTGCTTTTCGACTGACTTAACCCCCCCCTTATTATCACCGACAACGAGTAAGCGAGTATGCTCATTAACTGACGCTCTAATATTATCGAGCATCATCAGTGCTTCGGGTTTTGATTTTGGGTAATAGTAGATGATTAAATCAAGGTCTTCTAGCGCAGGCAAACTATGGCTGACAAAGCTAGTCACATCAGTATGTTTAGCCGAATCGTGGTGATCAGCCACATTGTAGCTAAAAGCATTGATTGTGCTGTTTGGATTGAGCTTTTTTAGCTCTGTTAAAAAGCCATCCCGATTGGTGTTGATCACTAAAATGTTATTGCCTTGCAGTTCTTCTTCGTTGCGCAGTAACAGTAGGCTAGGGTTTGATAACTTAGTCATAAAAGCTCGATAGCAGGGCCATATAAGGCCCTTAATTGAAGAGTTAAAATACGGTGAGATTATTTCACACGTTTAAACATCAGATCCCAAACACCGTGGCCTAGGCGATGACCTCTGGCCTCAAATTTGGTCAAAGGGCGGTTGTCTGGACGCGGAACATAGTCATTATTCTCTGACAAATTTTCATATCCTGGTGCAGCTTGCATCACTTCTAACATGTGCTCAGCGTAGTTTTCCCAATCAGTAGCCATGTGGAATACGCCACCAATCTTTAATTTTTTGCGTAAGCTTTCTACAAATTCAGGTTGTACAATGCGACGTTTGTGGTGGCGCTTTTTATGCCATGGATCTGGGAAAAATAACTGCATGGTCGTTAAACTGCCATCGGGAATACAATCAGCCAATACTTCAACCGCATCATGTTCAAATACACGAAGGTTAGTAACTTGCTGCTCGTCAGCATCCATCAAACAAGCACCCACACCAGGGCGGTGTACTTCAATACCGATAAAATTTAACTCTGGAGCATTCTTAGCCATTTCGACTAATGACTTTCCCATACCAAAGCCGATTTCAAGTACAACGCCATTATCATTGCCGAATACTTGTGAAAAATCGAGCATGCCTTGCTCATGTACTAAGCCCATGGTTGGCCAGCACTTTTCAATCGCAGCTTCTTGACCTTTAGTCAAACGGCCTTCGCGTTTTACAAAGCTACGGACTTTGCGAATATATTTACCTTCTTGCTCAGCTTGTTCTAGCGCGGTTTTGCTCGATTCGTTCATAATCAATTCATTGGTCTAAAAAACGGGCGCATATTATCCCTGTTCGACGCGCCAAGTACAATAGCTTGACTGTTTTTAAAAGCGCTCTACACTGGCGAGCCATTAAGAAACAAGCAAGTAGTAGCAGATAATGCAGGTTACAAAACAGCAAGCCCAGTGGTTTGCCGAGCAAGTTGTTAATTGGTATCACCTTCATGGGCGTAAAACGCTGCCTTGGCAGTTAGCTAAAACGCCCTACAAAGTTTGGGTATCTGAAGTGATGCTACAGCAGACGCAAGTGGTCACGGTGATCCCCTATTTTGAGCGCTTTATGGCGCGCTTTCCCACCGTTGGTGCATTAGCGAGTGCCCCCGAAGATGAAGTGTTACACCACTGGACTGGACTGGGGTATTACGCTAGGGCTAGGAACCTGCATAAAACAGCGAAAATTGTCACTGAAAAGTATCACGGTGAGTTTCCAACCGCGCTAGAAGACATGATGTCTTTACCTGGTATAGGACGTTCAACGGCGGGGGCAATATTGTCGCTGGCGCTTGGCCAGCATCACCCTATATTAGACGGAAACGTAAAGCGCGTTTTGGCACGCTTTTTTATGGTTGAAGGCTGGTACGGTGTAAAAAAGGTTGAGAACCAACTTTGGCAGTTAAGTACCGATATAACGCCATCGGATAATGTTGCCCAGTTCAATCAAGCTATGATGGATTTAGGCTCTAGTCTGTGTTCAAGAAGTAACTTTGACTGCGAAGCTTGTCCTTTGGTGAGCCAATGTTTGGCACATCAACATAATCAAGTAAAAGCATTTCCAAATTCAAAGCCAAAAAAAGAAAAGCCAAAAAAGCAGGCCTATCATTTAATTGTTTCAGCAGACAACAAATTACTGATGGAGAAAAGGCCAAACTCTGGGATCTGGGGTGGTTTGTTTGGTTTTTTTGAGTTTCAATCCTTTCAAGAAGTCGAAGAGTTTGTCGCTCAGCAAGACCTAAAAGGGCGAATTCAATCACTCGAATCATTTACTCATATATTTACGCATTTTGAATTAACGTTGCACCCTCAAGTATTAAAGCTTGATTGTATACCTGATTTTGTTCATGAACGACCAATCATTTGGTATGACTTGAACGATCATGCAGAAGTAGGGCTTGCAGCACCGACCAAAAAGTTGGTTAAAGAACTAAGCGCATTAGGTTAAACTAGGCGTAATTAACTTGTTAAACTGATTTGGAAACCAAGATGGCACGTACAGTATTTTGTAAAAAGCTACAAAAAGAAGCTCCGGGTTTAGACTTTCAATTATATCCCGGTGAAGTCGGCGAGAAAATTTTCAACAATATTTCAAAAGAAGCATGGCAACAGTGGCAACATAAGCAAACTATGCTTATTAACGAAAAGCATTTAAATATGATGGATCCTGAGCATAGAGCGTTACTTGAAGAGCAAATGGTAGGCTTTTTATTTGAAGATAAAGAAGTAGAAATTGAAGGCTATCGTCCACCAGAACAGAAGTAACATGTATTGTTTGATAAAAATAAGGCCGCATTAAGCGGCCTTATTTTTATACGAAAGGAAAATTAGTGATCTCGTGCAACGGAGAGCTCGGCTAACGCGACCAGAGCCTGCTTATAAGGTGACTCTTCAAGCACGGATAAATATTCAATTGCTTTATTGGCTTCGCTTCTCGCTTTGTCCATCGCAAACTCTAGCGCTTTAGTTTGCTCTAATGTAGCTAAAATATCTTCAAGATAATTCATGCCATTACCCGACTCAATTGCTTCTCGGATTTGTTGTACTTGGTTTGGCGTGCCATGTTGCATCGCATAAATAAGTGGCAGAGTTGGCTTACCTTCAGCCAAATCATCCCCTAAATTCTTACCCATTTGCTCCGCGTTTGCACTGTAATCCAACACATCATCAACCAATTGAAAGGCTGTGCCTAAATGCATTCCGTATAGTTTTAAAGCTTCTTGAATCTCTTGTGAGTACTCAAGAACAACTGCGGGTAGCTGCGTTGCCGCTTCAAAAAGCTTAGCTGTTTTGCTGTAGATAACCTGCATATAACTTTGTTCAGTCGTGTCAGGATCGTTACAGTTCATCAACTGTAAAACTTCACCTTCGGCAATCACATTGGTGGCATCGGCGAGTATTTCCATCACCTGCATATTATTAAGGCCAACCATAAGCTGGAAGGAGCGTGTATAGATAAAATCACCAACCAATACGCTCGCCGCATTACCAAACTCGGCATTTGCAGTGGGCTCACCACGACGCAGCGCTGACTCGTCAACAACATCGTCATGGAGTAAAGTAGCCGTGTGGATAAATTCTATTATGGTAGCGAGGGTGATGTGCCTGTCATCTGAGCAATTAAGTGCTTTGGCTGCAAGTAAAGTCAGCATCGGACGGATACGCTTACCACCGCTGTTGATAATATACAGTCCAAGTTGATTAACCAACGCAACATCAGATTGCATTTGTGCGTGAATTAATTGGTTGACGTTAAGCATGTCAGGTTCGATTAACGTCTGGATAGTCTTGATATCCATTGTGCTCCAAGCCAAAGGTAAATTACGAAATACAGTGCGAGTGTACTACAAAAATTTAACTAGCTCGATATTTTGTCTAAATCAGCTAAAAAAAATAACTTATGATTTTATCTTGTTGATTTTTTGGGCAGTTAAAGAGCTGCCTGAAAACCTTTTCATCGCGTCTTAAAAGTGTAAAAAAGCGCTTTGGTTTATGTGCATTTTTGGATAAACTAGCAAAAAATAATGATTCGCCCTCGTCGCAGTTATTTTTTATTCACTTTCTACAAAAATAGGCTTGCTTGTAGTAAAGCATTAGCGTAAACTTCGCGCCCTATTGAAGAATATTAAGTTGCGTCGATTTGAGGGCGCACAGACGGAGTTAATTATGTACGCGGTTTTCCAAAGTGGTGGTAAACAGCACCGTGTGACTGAAGGTCAAACAATTCGTCTAGAGAAATTAGACGTTGAAACTGGTGCAGCAGTTGAATTCGATTCAGTACTTCTAGTTGCTGATGGTGAGAAAATCGAGATCGGTGCACCGTTCGTAAACGGTGGTAAAGTAACAGCTGAGGTTGTTTCACACGGTCGTGGTGAGAAGATTAAGATTGTTAAATTTAGACGTCGTAAGCATTCTCGCAAGCAGATGGGCCACCGTCAGTGGTTCACTGAAGTTAAAATCACTGGCATTAGCGCTTAATTTAGAGGTACAGAAAGATGGCACATAAGAAGGCAGCTGGTAGTACTCGTAACGGTCGTGATTCAGAAAGTAAACGCTTAGGTGTTAAGCGTTTCGGTGGTGAATCAGTATTAGCGGGTAACATCATTGTTCGTCAACGTGGTACTAAGTTCCACGCTGGCACTAACGCAGGTATCGGTAAAGACCACACAATTTTTGCAAAAGCAGACGGTAAAGTTGTTTTTGAACAAAAAGGTCCTTTAAACCGTAAATACGTTAGCATCATTGCTGAGTAATCGGTAAAAGATTAAAAAAACCCCGCTACGGCGGGGTTTTTTGTTTGTTCAAAATAAAGTTTTTGAAACTAAAGCCGCTATTTTGTGAATGACGCAATAATGACTAAAGCTTTAGTAGCAAAGGTATTATACTTCGGTATTAAATCCCCCCAGTCAAAAGAGAGTAACCATGAAGTTTGTCGATGAAGTTGAAATTCGTGCAGAAGCGGGCGATGGCGGTAGTGGCATTGTGTCATTCCGTCGAGAAAAATATGTCCCTGATGGCGGCCCTGATGGTGGTGATGGTGGGGACGGCGGAAGTGTTTACCTTATCGCTGATGAAAACTGGAATACATTAATAGATTATCAATTTGAGCGTTTTCACCGTGCTGAACGCGGAACGAATGGTCAATCTCGCAACTGTACCGGTAAAAAAGGCAGTGACCTTTTCTTAAAAGTACCTGTTGGTACTCGGGTAACCGATGTTGACACAGAGGAGTCTTTGGGGGACTTAACGCAACATGGTCAAAAGTTATTGGTTGCTAAAGGTGGCTTTCACGGCTTAGGCAATACTCGCTTTAAATCAAGTGTAAACCGTGCACCTCGTCAAAAAACACTGGGCACACCGGGTGAAGTTCGTAACTTAAAACTAGAGCTACTATTACTTGCTGACGTAGGCTTGCTTGGTTTACCTAATGCGGGTAAATCTACTTTTATTCGTAGTGTGTCTGCTGCTAAGCCTAAAGTTGCTGACTACCCATTTACGACGTTGGTACCCAACCTAGGCGTTGTGAGACCAGAAGCAAGCAAATCTTTTGTTATTGCTGATATTCCAGGTTTGATTGAAGGCGCCTCTGAAGGTGCAGGCTTAGGTATTCGCTTCTTAAAGCACCTTGAACGTTGTCGCGTGTTATTACACATTATTGATGTGATGCCGATCGATGGTACCGATCCGGTAGACAATGCTTTTTCTATTATTAACGAGCTACACCAATACAGTCCTAAGCTTGCAGAAAAGCCGCGTTGGTTGGTATTAAACAAGATCGACTTATTGCCAGAAGAAGAAGCTGACGAAATTTGTGAGCGCATAACACAGGAGCTCGATGCCGAGAAAGTTTACCGTATCTCTGCTATCAATAAGCAAAACACTCAACCGCTTTGTTATGACATCATGAGCTTACTTGAGAGCATGCCAAAAGATAAGTTTGAGGTAGAAGCAGAGCAAGAAGAAGTCGAGTTTAAGTGGGATACTTATCATCGCAAAGCAACCCAAGAAAGCAATGATGACGATTGGGATGATGACTGGGATGACGATGATTACGATGTTGAAGTAATCTACGAGCGATAATTTAGAATAATATAGATAAATAAGGGCTGTTTGGCCCTTTTTTAATACGAAAAATGAGAGAGGTTGAGTGTGATAATTTCCATGATAGCGGCAATGGCAAATAATCGAGTAATAGGTCAAGATAATCAAATGCCTTGGCACTTACCTGCGGATCTAAAGCACTTTAAGCGCGTCACATTAAACAAGCCAGTTATTATGGGTCGCAAAACATTTGAATCAATAGGTCGTCCATTGCCAGGCCGACGTAATATCATCATTACTCGTAATGCGCAGTATACAGCAGAGGGAGTTGAGGTGGTTACCTCCCCTGATGCGGCATTGTCGTTGGTAGAAGGACTAGACGAAGTGATGATAATTGGTGGAGGAAATATTTATGAACAGTTTCTTCCTGTGTGCCAGCGTCTATACTTAACGTTTATTGAACTGGATGTAGCAGGAGACACTTGTTTTCCTGACTATACAAAAGTTGCTCGTTGGCAGGTCACATCTGAGCAATCCTGTGCAGCTGATGAGCAAAATCCACATAATCATAAGTTCGTAACTTTACAGAAAAAACTATGAGTTTATTGCTAATTTTTGCGCAACTTGCTAGAATAGCGAACAAATTTGGGTACGAACAAAGTATTAGAAGGGTTTTGAGATGAAATTAACTACCGTGCTGGTTTCTGTTTCTTTATGTGCAGCGTCTTTAACATTTAGCCACAATGCAAGTGCTGACGAGCAGTTAGCGGTATCTTTGTGTGAATATGTTGCTGCTAATGATAAGGGCAACTTACGTAAGAAACTAAAAAGCTCGCGTGTGAAAATTCGTAACATTTTTGATGCCGTATTGTGTAATGGCAACAACTTGTTGCGCCATGCCATTGTTAGTAACGCGACAGACACAGGTAAGTACATCGTTAAAAACTTACCTAAAAGTGCTTTAAAAGATGGTGCCGAAATCGCTTGGGCTGAAGGCAATGGCCATGGTAGCTCACCTTTAATCGCGGTTATTAAAGAGCGCGCTGGTATCTAAATTAAGCTTTTGAACTCAAATATATGCAAATATTTGAAGTTAAGTAGCAAAGAAAAGCCTCACAAATGTGGGGTTTTTTTGTATCTAACGAGTTTTGAAAAGTGTGGTAGGTTTGAAGTGGTGTTCCCCGGCGGCGCGGATGCGGATGTCAGCCCTTGAACCCTGAGGTTCAAGGCGGAATGCAACAGCTTACCGTAGGCTTCTCGGTACTTGCCAAGCATGCTCAATAGCAAGCAAACTACATTCCTAAATAAAGTTTATCGGCTCAGGGACTTAATCTGCTGTCCTACGAGCTAGGGAACTATTTTAGTATATATAACATCTCTACAAGCTTAAACCATAAATCAAAAAATCTTGTTCGTTCGCTAGGTTTTTGTACGCCAATGATAGTTAACTGAGCAGAGTGCATGATTTTTAATCCATAGGATACAATTGCTTGGAGTTGCTATACTTGCAGTGTTAGCATAAAGCCATACACCGCGAGAAAAGTTACTTAAATGAGCGAATTAAAAGACTATACACAAGCACAGCTTTTGCTTGAAAAACACGATATTTATGTTGCCCCTGCTGAAGTGCATGGCGCTATCAGCGGCCTCTTGGCTTGTGGCTTAAATATTGAGGAAAAAGAATACTTAGGGCTACTGAGCGACGTATTTAATGAAGGGCAAAGCTTTAGTGAAGCGCTCAAGCAGTTTTTTGCCGCAATGTATAAACATGTCGTAGAGCACTTTAATGATAGCGAGTTTCATTTTGAGCTATTTTTGCCAAGTGAAGATGAATCTCTCGTGGATCAAGCAAATGCTTTGGTGGCTTGGGTATCCGGATTTTTGCTCGGTTTTGGCTTAAAGAAAAAAGACTACGGTAAGCTTTCTGCTGATGTTAAAGAAGTGATCGGTGACTTTACTGAAATTACCAAGCTAGATACACACTTTGACGATACAGAAGAAGATCAACAGGCATTTCACGAAATCGTAGAGTATATCCGTGTATCTGCATTGCTTTGCTTCGCGGAGATGGGTAAAGATACTTCAACACCTTCAAAGACCATACACTAATGATTGACACTAAAGAATTCTTAGCGCGCCGTGTGCGCTTGCTTGAACAGTTAGATAAAAATGCTGTGGCAATTATTCCTGCTGCAGTGGAGCTGACCCGCAGTCGGGATACCGAGTTTCCATTTCGTCAAGACAGTGATTTTTTCTACCTAACAGGTTTTAAAGAGCCTGATGCGGTTTTGGTTTTATGTAAAGACAAAGAAGAAAACGTTCAAAGCCACTTATTTTGTAGGAATAAAGATAAAGTAGCTGAGATCTGGCACGGTCGCCGCGTTGGTTTCGAACAAGCGAAAGCGCAGTACTTATTTGATCACACCTATCCGTTGAGCGAGCTCGATGAACAGCTTGCATTGCTCGTGAATACCAAACGAGTACTTTATTATGGTCAAGGTACCTACAGTGCATTTGATGACAAAGTATGGTCGTTATTAAATATGTTACGGGGCGCTCCTAAAAAAGGTTACCGTGCACCGGAGATCATTAAGGATATTCGCCCACTCGTACATGAAATGCGTTTGTTTAAATCAGATGCTGAAATAGCGGTGATGCGTAAAGCGGCGCAAATCAGTTGTGAGGCACATAAAAGAGCCATGCGTTTTGCCAAAGTCGGCGCAACTGAATATCAACTGGAAGCTGAAATTCATCACCACTATGCAATGCAAGGTGCTCGCCATCCTGCATACGGTACAATTGTAGGCTCAGGTAACAATGCCAATATTTTGCATTACACCGAAAATAGCGATGAGCTTAAAGACGGTGACTTAGTGTTGATTGATTCAGGCTGTGAACTAGAAGGGTATGCGGCGGACATTACTCGTACTTTCCCTGTTTCAGGCCAATTTTCTGAGCCACAAAAACAGATATATGAATTAGTGTTACAAGCTCAACAGGCGGCTTTTGCGCATGTTAAACCTGGCGGCACTTTAGTTGAAGCAAATAAAGCAGCAATGAAAGTAATGACCAAAGGTTTGATCCAGCTCGGTATTTTGGCTGGCGATTTAGATACACTGATGGAAAGTCAGGCATGTAAAGCGTTTTATATGCATGGTCTAGGTCATTGGCTTGGTTTAGATGTACATGATGTGGGTGAATATAAATTGGATGAAGCTGACCGTCCATTTGAACCGGGTATGGTGCTGACGATTGAACCGGGTCTTTACTTTGATGAAGATGCGCAAGTTCCCGAGCAATTTAAAGGCATTGGTATTCGCATTGAAGACGATTTACTGGTAACTAAAGCGGGATTTGAGAACTTAACTGCAGCTGTGCCAAAAACCATTGCACAAATAGAAGCGCTGATGCAACAGTAGGAGAGCGGTTTGCAGCAATTTGATATTCTCATTGTTGGTGGAGGCATGGCAGGTGCTTCCGCTGCTTTGGCGATACACAAACGGTGTCCCAAATATAAAATTGCCGTTGTTGAAGCTTTTGAGCCGATGGGTAATGTGCACCCAAGTTTTGACGACCGCAGCATTGCACTTGCAAGTCAATCGGTCACCTATTTAAGTCAACTGGGCTTGTTTAAGTCAGATTGGTCATTCACACAGCCTATAAAACAAGTACATGTGTCGGACCGAGGCCACTTCGGAAAAACGCATATTCATCATAAAGATTACCAATGTGATGCTTTAGGTTACGTTGTTGAAGTTAACCCTTATGGCGCTTTTTTGCATCAGCAGCTGCACGAAGCGGGTATCACACTGATGTGTCCAGCAATCATTAGTGACGTTGCTCAACAAGCAGAGCAAGTGAACGTTGTGTTGGGTGATGGAAAGCAGTTAAGTGCAAAACTACTCGTTATAGCCGATGGTGCTAAATCACCCACTCGAAGCATGTTAAATATTGCTTTTAATCACACTGCTTATGAACAAGGTGCGCTGATCGCCAATGTAAAAGTGCAAGGTGGGCATCAAGGACAAGCCTTTGAGCGCTTTACTGAACAAGGGCCCATGGCATTGTTGCCAATGAGTGATGACAGATATTCATTGGTTTGGTGTATGAACAGCGACAAACTTGAGCAATATCAGCAAATGAGCGAAGCACTGTTTATTGAACAATTACAGGCGGCATTTGGTTATCGAGCTGGGTTGTTTATCCAAGTGGGCGTTCGTTCTACTTACCCTTTGGTATTAGGCCGAGTAGATAAACTATTACATCACCGTACCCTTGTTATTGGAAATGCTGCTCATGCTATCCATCCTATTGCGGGCCAAGGCTTTAATTTAGGCTTACGAGATATTCAGTGTTTGGTTAAGCAATTAGCGTGTACAAATACAGATGAGCTTGGTAATTATGCATTTACGCGAAGCTATGAGTTGGCGAGAGAGAAAGACATTAACACTGTTATGACTTTAACTGACTCTTTAGTCAGGCTTTTTTCAAATTCATCAAGGTTAATGGCATTTGGGCGCAGCTGTGGTTTGTTTGCAATGGCTTTGTCTGAAGATTTAAAGGCACCGTTGGCAAAACAGCTAATGGGTCATGTGATCAAAGGAAGTAATTAAATGCAGCAAGTACAAGTTTGTATTGTGGGTGGTGGTGCAGTCGGGCTCACATTGGCCTTGGGCCTCGCACAGGCGAATATTAATGTACTCGTTATAGATAGTGGCAACGAACCTCAACCGTTGGCTGAGCAATTTGCCAATCGAGTGAGTGCCATTAGTTTAGCAAGTCAAACCCTGTTTCAGCGTTTGGGGGTATGGCAACATATCTGTGCTGCTCGTACCGCCCCCTATCATTATATGGATGTTCGAGATAAAGACAGCTTTGGTAAAATTGCATTTAATAGTAACGACTTAGATTTACCTGAGCTTGGCCATATCATTGAAAATGATGCTATTCGTTATGGTTTGTTCACTCAGCTTAAAGCAACGCCGAATGCTACTTTGGCATTTAACACGCGTTACCAAAGTATCCACCAAACCGACACCGATGTGTTGATCACCTTAGATGATGGCACACCAGTCATGGCCAAACTGTTGGTGGCGGCAGATGGCGCTAACTCTGCGATACGAGAGCAATTTAAATTACCGCTAACGTTTTGGGATTATGATCACCATGCGATAGTTGCTACCGTAAAAACTCAGTTTTCCCACGATGCTACGGCAAGGCAGGTTTTTTTGCCGACTGGCCCATTGGCATTTTTACCGTTAGCGGACGAATACTATCACTCAATTGTTTGGTCTACTTCCCCGAGTGAAGCAAAGCGGTTGATGGACTTATCGCGAGAAGATTTTAACAAAGCACTTAATGCAGCGATTGATGGGCAGTGCGGTTTGTGTGAAGTGGCTGATGACCGCGCTGTGTTTCCACTTCGCATGCGCTATGCAAAACAGTGGCTAAACAACAAAGTGCTATTAATGGGCGATGCGGCGCATACCATACATCCGTTAGCTGGGCTTGGCATGAATTTAGGCTTAAAAGATGCTGCTCTCCTTATTGATTTACTCAGTGATGGAGATGGTGAAGAGTTTGCGAGCCGAAAAACGCTCCGAGAGTATGAGCGCACGCGCAAACTTGATGCACAAAAACACATTGCGATGATGCAAGGTTTGAAAGAGCTATTTGAAGGCGCTCATCCATTGAAGAAAATGATCCGCGGTGTAGGCTTGAGCTTGGTCGATAACCTTGGACCAATTAAAAACCTATTCGCAAAAGAGGCCATTGGCAAATAACCGTTATTGTGTGAGCAACGCTTACATTGGGTTACTCATGACTTAGCTCAAACGAAGTGCGATAAATTCTGCGAGTTTATCTACCGCATGTACGGATTCAGCGGAGTTTTTCACTAAGCAAATACCTATTTGCCCAAGCTCGGGCAAATAGGCGGTGTGGCTTAGATAGTTTAAATCGGCGGGCACGGTACTTTTTGCCAGTACGGTGATCCCTAAACCTTCTTTTAGCGCGGCGATAAGCCCAGTTAAATCGGCGTTGCTGTAAATAATTCGGTGTTTAATGCCCGCTTGTTGTAGTGCTTCAATGGCGCGACGGCGATAAATACATCCCTCAGGCGCGGTAACTAAGGTAACTAGGCCTTCTTCGGCTTTAGATAAGTCGCCCACCCACACCAACTGATCTTGCATAAAAATAGGATGCTGCACGGAGTTCAGTTGTTCGTTCAGTGCTAATACTAAGTCAAACTGATCTTGTCGCGATGCTGACAGCAAATGCTTACTCAATCGGGATTTCACTTCGAGCGATACATCGGGATATAAAGATACAAAGTCGCCAATAATGGATGGCAAGATGCGGGCAGCAAACTCACTAGGTATGCCTAAGCGCACCTTACCGGTGACACTTTCTGAGGTGAACTGTTGAATAATGGCATCATTTTGCTGCAACATTTGCTTTGCCAGTGGCAGTAGCAATTCTCCATACTGATTAAGCACTTGACGTTGCCCCTGCTTTTTAAACAACTTGCAGTTGAGCATGTCTTCAAGACGCTTGACCTGTAGTGACACAGCCGGTTGTGAAAGACCGAGTAGTTCACCTGCTTTGGCAAAACCGCCTACTTCAACCACAGTTACTAAAGTACGCAAGCCATCAATGGATAAGTTCTTCATATTAATAAATACTATTTAACAAAGCTAATTACATAAGTATTATTTATCAATGGATAAATAATTACAATTTGTTGTTGGCTTTTGCCATCAATATACTCTGTGCTTATCGAAATTTAATTAAGGTGTCATCAATGACCTTTGCACCCACAATGTTTGCTAAGCACCGTCAAGGTACAACTCCTGCGCATAATTGCATGGTGGCAACCCAAAGCTTGACCGTGTTGGATTTCAGCGGCTTTGAAGCGACACCTTTTTTAAATCAGCAAATGGGTTTAAATCTCAATAAGCTGATGGCGCCAGGCCTTGGTATAAAAGGCACATTAGACAGCGGTGCAGCGTTTACCGTGTATTACTTCAGTGAGACTGCCTACCGATTTGTCGTTGAAAGCAGTGCTGTGACAAGTCTCGAGGAGTTTGTTGCCAAGCATGTAGAGGACTACGATATTGAGCTGGTGGTACGCGATGATTTAGCTATTACCACATTATCAGGTAGTCAGGCGTTTGATACCTTGATTTCTAGTTTTGAGCTAACACCGGGCTTAAGACTATCAGATGAACTTGTTTGCTACGGCAGGCAAAGCGGTGAAGTATTCGTTACCTCTTTATTAGAGGAAGGTGAGCAGCGTTATCAACTCATTGCGCAACAGCCTACACTACAAAAGTGGCAAGCTGAATTGCAAGCGCAAGGCTTTAACCTAAACTAAATCAAAATAACAAGGGCACTCTATTTTAGCGTGCCCTTGTTGCTATTGAATTAACCCCGCCTCTTAAGAGGTACAGTTCAGTAAGCGTATTTACTGAGTATTGATAAGTGAAGGACTGATATGACTTCTAAAACAGTGTTACATGCTAAGCATCTTGAAGCTGGCGCGAAAATGGTGGATTTTCATGGTTGGGAAATGCCAATCAATTATGGTTCACAAATTGAAGAGCACAACGCGGTGCGTAACGATGCAGGCATGTTCGATGTTTCTCACATGACGATTGTTGATGTTGCAGGCGATGATGCACAAGCATTTTTGCGTAAACTCGTAGCAAACGACGTTGCAAAGTTAAAAGTTCCTGGCAAAGCACTTTATACCGGCATGCTAAACGAGCAAGGCGGTGTAATTGATGACCTTATCATCTACTTCTTCTCAGAAACGAGCTATCGCCTAGTTGTAAACTCAGCAACTCGTGAAAAAGACTTAGCACACATTGCAAACGTATCTGAAGGTTATGCTGTTGAAGTCACAGAGCGTCCTGAGTACGCGATGATTGCAGTGCAAGGTCCAAACGCGAAAGCTAAAACAGCAGCAGTATTAAGCGACGAGCAACAAGCTGCGGTTGAAGGCATGAAGCCATTTTTTGGTGTTCAAGCTGGTAATCTATTTATTGCTACTACGGGTTACACCGGTGAAGATGGCTACGAAATTGTGGTACATAACGATGATGCGGCTGATCTTTGGCAAAAATTATTAGATGCGGGCGTGGCTCCTGCTGGCTTAGGTGCGCGTGATACGCTACGTTTAGAAGCGGGCATGAACTTGTACGGCTTAGATATGGATGAGTCTGTATCACCACTGGCTGCAAACATGGCGTGGACCATTGCTTGGGAGCCAGAAGATCGCGATTTCATTGGTCGTTCAGTGCTTGAGCAACAACGTGCAGACAAGAGCATCGACAAATTAGTTGGTCTAGTTTTAGAAACTAAAGGTGTACTTCGCAGTGGCTCTAAAGTTATCGTAGAAGGTGGCGAAGGTGTTATCACTTCTGGTACATTCTCGCCAACTTTAGGCTTTAGTGTTGCACTTGCGCGTGTACCGCGCTCTACAGGTGACACTGCCCAAGTTGAAATGCGCAAAAAGCTTGTTGACGTTAAAGTAGTGAAGCCTTGCTTCGTACGTAACGGCAAAGCAGTTATTTAATATTAAAAAAAGGGTGGCTTGACCACCCTAAACACCGAACCAAAGGAACAAAAAGATGAGCAACATTCCTAGCGAGTTAAAGTACGCGTCTTCACACGAGTGGGTTCGCGCTGAAGGCGATGGCACTTACACTGTAGGTATCACTGAGCACGCTCAAGAACTTCTAGGCGACATGGTATTCGTAGAATTACCAGAAGTAGACGACGAAGTAGACGCTGGTGAAGACTGTGCAGTAGCTGAGTCGGTTAAAGCGGCTTCGGATATTTACGCACCAATTACAGGCACTATCGTTGCTATCAACGAAGAGCTAGAAGACTCACCTGAAACGGTTAACAACGACGCATACGGCGACGGCTGGTTATTCCGTATTAAAGCTTCTGATGAGTCAGAGCTTGAAAATCTTCTAAGCGCTGAAGATTACGCTAACACTATCGACGAAGACTAATCGTTTTACGTCTGTTTAAAGGCCCCATTTATTGGGGCTTTTATTGTTATCGTAGAAATTTTTTTGGCCCATGTGCCATATCGCATGGGCTGATTTAGTTTTGTTACTCTGCCGTTACCAAGGCCATTTGTGACAAACACACTTTTTAATTTGGATCATAGGAATCTGGACTAATGTCAAACGCCAAATCTCTTGAACAGTTAGAGCAAAAGCAAGATTTTATTCGTCGCCATATCGGCCCAAGCCCGGCGCAAGTAACTGACATGCTAAACGCTCTTGGGGTATCGAGTGTTGAAGAGCTGATCGGTCAAACTGTACCTGCGGCTATCCGTTTAGAGCAAGGGTTAAACATCGGTGAAAGCCGTACTGAAGTTGAAACGCTTAGCTACCTAAAATCAGTTGCAAGCCAAAACAAAGTATTCAAGTCGTACATCGGTCAGGGTTATCACCCAACGCATGTACCAAACGTGATTTTACGTAACGTACTTGAAAACCCAGGTTGGTACACGGCATACACTCCATATCAGCCAGAGATCGCACAAGGCCGTTTAGAATCATTACTAAACTTCCAGACTCTTACGATTGATTTAACAGGCTTAGACCTAGCATCTGCTTCACTACTTGATGAAGCAACTGCAGCGGCAGAAGCAATGGCGCTAGCTAAGCGTGTTGCAAAAGCGAAAAAAGCCAACATCTTCTTTATTGCTGATGACGTACACACGCAAACGATTGACGTCGTAGCAACGCGTGCCGAGCAGTTTGGTTTTGAAGTGGTAGTCGGTCCTGCGGTTGACGCTGCAAACCATGACATTTTTGGTGCATTATTCCAGTACCCAAGCACAACGGGTGAGGTAGTTGATGTACAAGAGCTAATCGCTCAAGTACAAAGTAAAAAGGCGATTGCCTGTGTTGCTGCGGATATCATGAGCTTAATGCTACTTAAAGCGCCGGGCAAACTAGGTGCCGACGTAGTGCTTGGTTCTGCACAGCGCTTTGGTGTGCCTATGGGCTATGGTGGTCCTCACGCGGCCTTCTTTGCAACACGTGACGCATACAAGCGTTCACTACCAGGTCGTATCATCGGTGTATCAAAAGACCGTTTAGGTAACGATGCGCTACGTATGGCAATGCAAACACGTGAGCAGCACATCCGTCGTGAAAAAGCCAACTCAAACATTTGTACAGCGCAAGTATTGCTAGCCAACATGGCCGCATTCTACGCGGTGTATCACGGTCCACAGGGCCTTAAAACAATTGCTCAGCGCATTAACCGCCTTACAAGCATCCTAGCGACAGGCCTTAAGTCTAAAGGCGTTGCGCTAAAACACGATACTTGGTTCGACACGCTAACGGTTGTAGCTGATAACAAAGACGACGTAATCGCACGCGCATTAGCGGCAGAAGTGAACTTTGCAACAAACCACGCTGGTGAATACTCAATCTCTGTAAACGAAACAACCACACGTTCTGATGTAGCACAGCTGTTCGACATCGTGCTTGGCGAAGGTCACGGCCTAGACGTTGATGCACTAGATGTACAAGTTAGCAAAGACGACATCACAGGTATTCCTGCAAGCCTCGTTCGCGATGACGAAATTTTAACGCATCCTAACTTCAACTCGTACCACAGCGAGACTGAAATGTTGCGTTACATCAAGCGCCTTGAAAATAAAGACTTGGCGCTTAACCACTCAATGATCTCATTAGGTTCATGTACCATGAAGCTAAACGCGACCGCTGAGATGATCCCTGTAACTTGGCCTGAGTTTGCAGAGCTACACCCGTTCTGCCCACTTGATCAAGCCCAAGGCTACCAAGTGATGATCAACGAGTTGCATGACTGGTTGGTAGACATCACAGGTTACGATGCAGTTTCACTACAACCTAACTCAGGTGCACAAGGTGAATACGCGGGTCTTATCGCAATTCGTAAATATCACGAATCACGTGGCGAAGGTCACCGTAACATCTGTTTGATCCCAAGTTCAGCGCACGGTACTAACCCTGCGTCTGCACAAATGGCCAGCATGAAAGTTGTGGTGGTTGGCTGTGATAAGAACGGTAACATTGATATGGAAGACCTACGTGCGAAAGCCGCTGACGTATCAGAAAACCTATCTTGTATCATGGTGACTTACCCGTCTACACACGGTGTTTACGAGCAAACCATCAAAGAAGTGTGTGACATTGTTCACCAGCACGGTGGTCAGGTTTACATGGACGGCGCAAACATGAACGCGCAGGTGGGTGTAACAAGCCCAGGTTCAATCGGCTCTGACGTATCGCATCTTAACCTACACAAAACTTTCTGTATTCCACACGGTGGCGGTGGCCCAGGTGTTGGTCCTATCGGTGTTAAGTCACACCTTGCGCCATTTATGCCTAACCACAGCGTGATCAACGTTGCGGGTACAACAGAAGGTAACGGTGCAGTTTCAGCAGCACCTTACGGCTCAGCGGCAATCCTACCTATCTCTTGGGCATACATTGCTATGATGGGCAGCGAAGGCTTAAAGCAAGCAACAGAAATGGCGATTGTGAACGCTAATTACCTAACTGAAAAACTAAGTGAGCATTACCCAATCTTGTACCGTGGTCAAAACAACCGCGTGGCGCACGAGTGTATTGTTGACTTACGTCCAATCAAAGAAGCCTCTGGCATCACTGAAATGGATGTGGCGAAGCGTCTGCAAGACTACGGCTTCCACTCACCAACTATGTCGTTCCCAGTAGCGGGCACCTTGATGATTGAGCCAACGGAATCTGAGTCTAAAGTTGAAATTGACCGTTTCATCGAAGCGATGGTGTCAATTAAGGGCGAAATCGACAAGATCATCTCTGGCGAGTGGTCAATCGAAAACAACCCATTAGTATTTGCACCACACACCCAAGCCGACGTACTTGGCAACGAATGGGACCGTGCATACGACCGCTTCTACGCGGCATTCCCAGTCGCAAGCGTAGCAAAAGACAAATTCTGGCCAACGGTAACTCGTATCGATGACGTATACGGCGACCGTAACCTAATTTGTTCATGCCCAGCGGTTGAAACTTACGCAGAGTAAGGGTTGGGTAAAAGCTGAATGTAGATAAAGTTTGGCTTTTATTAGAATTTAAAAACCGCCTTGTGAAAGCAAGGCGGTTTTTTTGTGGTTGGTGCAAAGGATTAACGGCAGCGAACGTAGTGAGTGCGTTTCCTTTACGCAGGTGCAATTAAGTGTAAGAGGTTAGCGACTTGAGCGAAGCGATTACGTTCTTTTTACGCAGGGTGCAACGAGATAGTTTAACGACTGTTACGAGAACCTCCTCTGTCGGATGGCGGCGCTGCGCGCCTTATACCGACCTACGAGTTTGATGTGTAGGTTGGAAAAGCCGAAGGCGCCTTCCGACGATTAGAAGTTACATTGTCATAAAGAGCCACTCTCATACGGTTCATCTTGTTCAGGTACAGTTAGTTTGAAATCTTTCATATCTATAGCATGCGCATATTTTTTGATAATCTGTTTTGCTTTTGCATAATTATCGCCGTGGTTTGTGCTTCTTAATATATGAATATCCTTATCCAATTGAACTCCATCTACTTTTTCACCAAAGTTTGAGGCAAGCATCATTACTTTAGCTATCAATGAGTCAACGTCGCTTTTCGCTTTCAATACTCTTTCCCTAAAGATAGGAACAAGCGCTTCACTGTACTTATTTATACTAGCTAAATCGGCTTCAGAATAACGGGGAGAGTTGATATTTACTCCAATAGATTGAAAGAAGCTCTTTGCGCCATCTTTGTCTTTAACGCCGAATTTTTTCTTGTCTCCTACTTGTTTTTTTCGGAGATCTTGATAGATGGCTAACGAATTGTTTGTACGATTAATGATAAGTTGATGATGAAAAATAGCAGCGAGAGTTTCTAGAAAGTCGGTTGCTTTTTGGTGGGCTTCTTTGTCTAACCAGTTTTTGCTGGTGATGTAGGCAGCAGCCACAAGTAAGAATGTAAAATACGCAATCAATGCGGTACCTAGGGCTACAAGCATATCACTGACACTACCCCAATGGCCATTCTGTACATGGGTATCATAGAAGCAAATAGACCCAAGGATAAGAATGGCGAAAATAATGAAAGACCCTATCGAAATACCAATAAACTTTTTCATCCAGTCCTCTGATTTAATTGTATTATTAATTCTAGTGTAGGTTGGTAAAGCCGAAGGCGCCTTCCAAAAAAGGTGTAAAGGGTTTGCGATTAGGCTCTTTTTAAGCAAGGCACAATGGGCCCATTTAACCATTGCTAAGGGACTCTCAATCGTCGGATGGCGCTTCGCTTATCCGACCTACAAAAAAGCAATCACAAGGAGGTGGTATGCGGTATCGGCGCAATTATGTGGCGGGTGGCACGTATTTTTTCACGGTGAATTTGTTAAACCGCAACAGCGCATTGCTGGTGGAGCATATTGATGTTTTGCGGGAGTCTGTGCGTTGGGTGAAACATCGGCAGCCGTTTGATATTAATGCTTGGGTGGTGTTGCCCGATCATCTGCATGCGGTGTTGACCTTACCTGATGATGATCATGACTACTCTAACCGTTGGCGTGAGATCAAAAAGCGTTTTTGTAAATCATTACCAAAAACAGAACGGCTAACAGATTCACATAAACGAAAAGGCGAGCGGGGTATTTGGCAACGACGTTTTTGGGAACATACCATCCGCGGTGAACGTGATTATTGGCACCATGTTAATTACGTTCATTTTAACCCCATGAAACATGGTTTGGTAAACCGTATTATTGATTGGCCGTATTCGAGTTTTCATAATGCGGTAGCGCAGAGGATGTATGAGCCAAACTGGTGTGGTGAGGGGTTAAAATTGTAGATTGGAAAAGCCAAAGGCGCCTTCCAACGGGAATGTAAAGGGTTAACGACAGCGAGCGAAGTGAGTATGTTTCCTTTATACAAGGTATAAAGAGCCCGTTTAACCATTGATAAGGGACTCACCATCGTCGGATGGCGCTTCGCTTATCCGACCTACAATAAAGCAATCACAAGTAGGTGATATGCGGTATCGGCGCAATTATGTGGCGGGTGGCACGTATTTTTTCACGGTGAATTTGTTACACCATAACAGCGCATTGCTGGTGGAACATATTGATGTCTTGCGGGAGTCGGTGCGTTGGGTGAAACATCGACAGCGGTTTTATATTAATGTTTGTGGTGAGCAATTAAAGCTTAAGTTATAACTTGAAAAAACCGAAGGTACCTGTCAATAATTGCTTTAGGGTTTTGCCAGAGAGCACTATGCTTATTTAAGCCAAGGAACAGATTAAAAACAAGAGAGCGGAAATGGAATCTTTACTAAATATATTTGAACCGATATTAGAAAGTTATGAGGTTTTGGGTATCGGGATCACGCTGATTTTGGGTTTTTTAACTCAGTTCTTCCCTATTACTAAAGAGGTTAACACCGCAGATGGTGACACTAAAAGACGGCTCACTCCTTGGGGTTGGAGTGTTGTTCCTTTAATGGTGGTTTCAACGCTTTTGGCCGTGAAGGCACACATAGAGGGCGAACAAAAAAAAGACCAAACTAGTTCCGAAGAAACAGAACGAGATAAAACAATGCGGTTGTTAATTTTAAACAATGGTATTGAGTCTAGAAAACATCTTGAAGAGAAGTTGGCTATGACTGAAAACAACATTGCGATGCTTGAAAGTCACACCAATGCTGTGTTGCAAAGGTTAATTGGCATGAGTGAAGCGGTTAGTAAATTAGCCAATCAAACAAACACGGAGAAAGAAAGTGGCGAGAATGAAGAGGCACTAAAAACTTTGGTTGCGCAAGCTAATAAAAATAAAGAACTGCTTGAGCAACTTAAAAAAGCTAACACTGCGCCTGATAAGTACAACTATGTGGCACAATATACATCATTTGATATTTCTAAGTGTGTGAACTCACAAACCAAGGGAATCTATTGGGACTTGGCGATTAATGGGTCGCAATTTGATGTGGTACAGCCGAGCGAGGCTAAGGCTACATTGAATAATAATAACGGAGCAAAGCAGTTTGCAATTAAACAAAATGCGGCCATTGAAGTAAAAGACGTGGTATCCGCATCACAGCAGTTTTTATTTTCTGGATATATTAGAGAGTATACAGGGCGCAGTTTTTTTAAACGCAATTATTTGTATCGATATCCTAGTACATTTAATCAGATAGTGCATTTCAATATGCCTGATAAACCCAGTGGTGAGCCTGTTGAGCAGTTGGTACCAATAAATTTAATCGCTGATGATTCGTGCCAAATTAAACTTATGGCAAAAATCACACGCACCAAGTTGTAGGGGATGTGGCCTGCCAACAAAGTGCTAAGGGCTAAACTTGAGCGAAGCGATGACACTCAATTTACGTAAGGAGATAGCGTTATTTTAACAACCTCAAGTAACGCCCCTTTAGGATGGCTAAACCGCCTACGAACTAGCCGGCCTACAGCACTTTAATCCTCAGGCCCTTGCAACGTAAACGTTAAGTGCTTGCGCATGTCTTTTAAAATCACGCCTTTTTTGAGCATCGCGGCGCTTAAACGTTTTTGCCATTTGAGTAAATCGGGTTTGGCGGCCTCTAAAGTTTGCTCATCTTCAAACTGAAAACACAAAAGCAATGAACCTGGGAACAGGTGATACTCCACATCAAACCAGCATTGCATCATACCAGGGATCTCGCTACGGGCTTGCTCTTCGAGCATATCGGCGACATTGAGTACCAAATTTTGTTGTTTTTGTTGAACTTTGGAGAGCTTCTTCATGAGTGTTCCAAATTAACGGCTAAATACAGCGACAAAGGTGAATTATAACCGAGCACTTGAAGGTGTGGAAAGTAGTAGGTTGGAAAAGCCGAAGGCGCCTTCCAACAAAGGGGCAAAGGGTTAGACGAAGACGCTGTTAAAGAAAGAAGCTGCATTAACAGCTTCTTTCAATTTTGAAGCAACTTAATAGATGACGTTAGTCACGCTTATCTAACTCAATTGTGTATATTCTTTGTGGAGCGTAAAAGGTGTAAACAATGGCAAGATGCGAGTCTATTAGCTCAATATAAATATCACCATCTGCGAAAATCTCCCACGCAAAATCGTTTGTGACCAGATAGGCTTCATCTGTGCCTAGTAACCACAACTGCCCCCTTGATTTTATTGATTCATTTTCACCAACATATACCAATAGAAAGCCCTGATGAGCATGGATAGGTGTGATCTGTTTGGCAGGTTGACCTTGTGCGTACTTAAGTTCAAGCAACGAATTGTTGTAGTTTATATAGATGGGAGACTGCGTATTTAGGCGTTTTTTAAGTTGCGCTTCATTTTGCACTTTATCACCCTGTCGTAAATATTCGAGTGTTGCAAATTCCACAACTCGGTTTTTTTCCTCATTTACCTTGAGTGTTTGCTCATGTTTTTTGCCTGCAATAAGCAGCTTAAGATCACCGCCAATCCAGTCAGGGGAAAGCTTGTTAAGCTCAGTGGTGTCAAATGCGTTTGACGAGCCCTGTTGTGCAAATTGGTTTATCCCATCGGAATTACTGACGAGCAAGTACTGATTTTCATTGTGCTGCCATAGGGTGGCACTTGTGACATCGGCAAGCGTTGTAATTGCCCCGTCGCGTTCTGCCAAAAGTCCATCTAAGTTATTGACGACTAACTGGTTGTTAATATCAAAACCGAGAGCATAATTGTTGTTGTCAAACTTAAAAAGTGGGGTGGATGCTGGGCTAACAATCGCACTGCTTAACGGTTGAGCATGAATATCGCCGTCTTCAAAGGTAACATAGGACAATTGTTGCGGGTCATGTTTATCGGCAGTAACAAGATAGGCGTTGTCATTGTTGTGTATGATATCGCTCACAATGATTTGTTCAACGTCGGTTTCACGCTCACCTTTGTAAAAATTGACACTTTCCCAAGTTCCTTCGACCAATTTATGGATTTGGTTGTGAGTGTAAGACAGGGCATATAATGTATCACCATTAACCAGTAAACTGCTTGCGTTAATATTATACTGTTGGAAATTACTGCCATCGATTGCCAAGATAGAATGCAGGTTATTTGTTACTTCGGCGGACTCGATAAACCAAATTTTATCTTTAAACCATAGGTAGTACGGAGAGATTGCGATCCGTTCTCCAGTTACTTCTTTGCTATCGAAAATAAGCTTTTTATGGTCTTTGTTATATACCTTGAATAGCTTTCTGTCAGAGTAAGCCACGCTGTAAGGTGTGCATTTAAAACCAGTTACACCTTGTGCTTCACTTGCTTCACAATCTTGTGGCCCACCAAAAGATACAATTTCATAGTCGCTTGATGGCGTTTGTTTTACCGTATGTATGTTGTCCGCGAGTGTAAATGTTTCTTCACCATATTTAACAGTAATGGGGTACATCAGCTCAGTTGCTTGTGTAAATGCAATATACCCATCATTGAGTTCACAGCTGATAGTATATCGGTAACTTGTCTCACTTGTGTTTGTTAGTGTGCCGCCACAAGTCATATTGTTTGGTGTGTTATTGAGCGTTGGTTCTTCGAACTTGGTAGCGTGCTTTGAAAGCGTCACTGCCTCACTGTTAGCCAAAGATAGAGTTGTTCCCATCCAAGAGATAGCGGTACCTTTTGCTAAAAAGTTAGACTCGATGTTTAAGGTATAGCCGGTCTCTTTGTTTGACTCAGCGCCAAGTTGCGTATTTGCGTCAGTTTGCGTGTTCGTTTCTGTTGAAGAAGAGCCACCGCATCCATTCAAAAGTATCGCCAATACGCCAACAAGCAATGTTCTATTTTGCAAAATAATTCTCCTATTCTTATTTGCATGCAATGGTGTGTTTTAGAGTAAATACACCAGGGGCGCGGATAGTAGCGTGTAGATATATGGTACGCAAATTAAACAGGTTTAAAATCACTCAAAATTAGATGGGTTCACTAAAAAGTACGATAAAGCGCTACTTTATTTGTTTTTAAAATGATCTTTTTGGTTCTTTAGTATGATTTTATAAGGTTCGGAACGACTAAGTTCATACTTAAGGTGCGTTAATTGAACAGCGCTTTTGTAAGGTTTACTTGTTGTACAGCTGAGTTGAACATTTGGTTTTTTGTTAGAAAAATAACACGACATTATTTGTTAAATCGGTACAAAGCCAAAGGGGAAGGGTTAAAAAAGAAGTGAGTAGCAGTACCTAATTTGAGCTTACTGTCACAGTAATGGTGTCGGAATAAGTGCCAGCGTCGTCTAAACCACTTGTTTGTGGTGTTATTTTAAGCGAAGTTTCTTTCGTGTCACCTGACAGGCCAGTGCCTGCTGCGGTTGCAAGATGGGTATATGCGCCTGCTTGCAAGTCAATATCGGCGGTATCACCAATATTCAGTGTATAAGCAAGTTTGCTCCTTTGAGCATTGTCAGAAACTAAATAACCCCCATTGGCTGATGTGTACTGCGTGGTGGCATTTTGTCCAGTGTTACACCAAACATTTAGTACGCCAATTTCTTGAGTTTGCGCTGTCGCATCAAGGTTTAACCCGCTTATATTATTGGCGCCACTATTTGTTTTACATGCGGGTTCAACGGTACCTTCAAATGAAAACTTAGCTTCGTTACTTGCAACGTCAGTTACCGCTGCTAAGCAAGGCAGAGCAGTAGCAAGTGAGATGGTCAGTAGCGATTTCATTAGAGTGTTCATGGCGTCCTCCTGCCATTAAGTACAGCACTTGTATTCTAATTTGCAAGGTATAAAGAAACAATCAGTCAAAAGTCCTGCTTCACATCATTAATTTGTGTGATTGTTGAGCTTTATGAAGTGAATGGAGGCTGGTTAGTCACAAAACTAGAGTAGCGGTTTAATACCTATAATTAATAGATAAAAAAATACTGAACCCTTCGCGAGCGGGTAGGGTGTTTAGAGGGTAAAACACAGGCGTATCATTGGGTTGATAAACGTTTTCATTTAAGAGATTTTTCAACTCAAGCGATAGATTTAACTTGTCATCATTAAGCACAAACTTGCGCGTAACTTTGAGCGTTAGCCAATCGTAGCCATTGGCGGGTGGATTGACTAACTCTCGGTTTGAGTCAAACTAAATGTTGTCGTGATACTTTGAATAACTGAGCAAGTAAGTGCCAATTTGCCATTGAGTATCGTGATAGGCTAACCCCATCTTAATGCTGTTGTTGGGTGATAAATTAGTATTGTGAGTATTTGCTTTGTCTTTATTGCGCTGGTGGCTGGCGGACAACTCCGCATACTAATTTGCAGCGAGCTGGTGTTTATACTCAAACTCAACACCATATGAAGAAATTTCCCCACTATTTTTATTTTCTAGTGCGAAGTTAGGATCGTCTGAAGGCCTGAGTAAGATCAAATCATGCTCTTTACTTCTATACATCGTGGCCGTGAAAAGTCGCTCAGCGGTTTGATAGAAAAGCTGTGCTTCTATTGTGTTTATGGTTTCCGAGTTTAAATCAGGCGTCCCTTTTTGAATGCCCGGTGTTTCAATTGTGCGTTCGCCAGAAGACGGGTGCCGAAATGCTTAAGCGTGACGCAACTTAATACTCCACTCATCATTTAAATGGTAGCTCAACCCAAATCTCGGAATAAAGTCGGCTTGATCATCAATATTGTTGATCAGTTATATGGAGGTTACATACTGCCCACCCAGTTTCACACTCAATTTCGGTGTGACATCGTATTTAAGTTGCCCGTAGATGCTGGCATAGCGCTCTTTGGCATCTGGAATGGTGCTAGCACCGTACACACGACGATGCTCATGAGTGCTACCAATCAATAATGTGGCATCATCACTAAGTTGGCCCGTTAGGTTAAATTCAAGGAGCCGAATGTTCAAAGGCGAGCGAATGCGTATCAAACTATCTGCAACACCATTACTGCTCCATTCCATTGTTTTTTTGATATTGGTGTAATGGCTATCAAGCTGCCAATTATGATTAAGCTGATACTGATAACTTAAGTTGGTAAGGGTAGTCGGATGACGTTTTGACCAAGGAATATATCGCGCTTCTGGACCATCCCAAAAATTGGCAAACTTATCCTGTACGTTTCTGAAATGAGAAAAAGAGAGTCCTTGATAGTCTAAATTGACATGAATTGTTTTATCTTCTTGAAACGCTTTTTTACTGTATGTTGCATGCGTGATTGGATCGGTGGTTTTAGCATCCCAACCTTCTGTATCGGTATAAAGTAGGTGTATTGCGGCTTTAAATTCATTGTGTTGGTATAGGTAACTACCATCAAGCTGTTGCGTGGCAAAACTACCCCATGTGATATTTTGCTGTGCTTCCCAACCATTCTCGGATGGTTTGCGGGTAATGATGTTAAATACGCCTTGATAAGCGTTGGTGCCATATAGCACAGAACCTGGTCCACGAATGTATTCTATGCGTTCAATTGATGAAAGTGGCACGGAAGTGTAGAGGCTGTGTGCACCTGATAAGTTTCCAAAAGGCCTGCCATTAATCAGTCCGAGGTGTTGCAATAAGCCTGTCCAAGGTTTACTTCCTCTGGTGGTGATCGCGGTAAGTACACCATAATTGCTATTTACAGACGCGATACGTTCAAGTACTTCATATAGGTTTTGCGCGCCAAACAGCGCAATTTGCTGGCGAGAAATGACGGAAATACTGGCGTTGGTATTACGCAGTGACTCGGCTTGTTTTGAAGCGGTTGTTATTTGCATGTTCAATAAATCTTCCAAAGACAGCTCAAAAAGTGCATCGGCGTTATCATCAGCCAACGCACAATTGCAAAGTAGCGTGGTAAACAGTAGGGAGTAGGATGGAAGCCTTAAGGAATTGAACATGTGGATTAATATAAAAAATAAGATGCTTAGACAAAGGTAGCAGAGAATATAGAGGCTTCAACGTCTTACAAGCGTGTTTAATATTCAATGACAAAGCATTTTACATATTGTGCATACTTTTTATGCGGACTATGAACTTATTCATATGTACCTAAGTTAGATTTTTTAAGGGTTTTTAAACTAACGATAAGGAAATAAGATGAAATCAAAAATCAGCCAATCAAAACTCATTGATATGAAGCAATTAAAAAAAGTCTGTGCGGGTTCAGGTAGTGGAGATGGTTTACAACCGCTAAATTCTGGTGGGTCAGGCGGTCAGCCTCGCTAGCAGCACGTGGGAATGACTGCATTCCTCCACAGTAATGTTGTCTAGGGCTGCGAAAGCAGCCCTAAAACTGATACCTTAACCCCGCGTAATAACGCCTGCCATTTAAATAAAGCCCAGTTGGCGCATATTCATTTCTGTCAAAGGTATAGACCTGTTCATTGGTCATATTAATTAGCTCAAACTGAGCATTGATTTGGTTAGTCAGTTTGAATGTAAAGCTGCCATCCAGTTGCCCATAATCGTCCATCATGGTTTCGCCCACACCGGTGGCAAATCGAGTGCGGTAGTTATAACTTAAACGCGTACTAATTAAATGATTCTCATAGTAAGCGGTTAGGTTGGTGCTGTGTTTTGATGTGCCGGGCACTTTGTTTTTTAAATGGCTGGTGGCGTGATCACGCTCACCATCAACAAAGGTATAATTGGCGATAATACCAAATCCGTAAGCGAGGGCTTGTTGATAGCTAAGCTCGATACCTCTAATGCTACCACCCGCGCCATTATTGGGTCTGTCGATAGACATTAAAATACCTTCGTGATGCTCTAATTTGCGCTCAAATTCAATGAATGACTCAACATCTTTGTTAAAAACCGCAATAGAAGCAAGGCCTGCATCGGCAAAATACCATTCTAAACTGGCATCGAATTGAGCGGCACGATAGGGGTCTAGATTGGCATTACCACCTTGCCCTTGTGCTTGCGTGACGTTGTAGTTGGTTGATGGCATTAAGTGGTGAAATTGTGCCCGAGACATAACCCTTGCCATGGCAAAGCGGCCGACGAGCTCATCATTAATATCAATCTTAACGTTGGCGCTGGGTAGAATATCTGTATAGCCTCTTGATTCTCTTAGCCACTTGTAACTGTCGGGCGATTCAATGGGCGAGGCGATACGTTTAAATGCGCTAGAATCTTGATTAGTTCTAACTACACGTACACCGATGTTCGCGGCAAATTGTGTTCCTGATAATTGTAATTGACCATAGCTTGCCCAAGTTTGTTCACTGATATTAAAACGGCTCGCTTTTTCAACTTGTTGTTTGAAGTCCAACTTATCAAAATCACGGGCAAGTATATTGAAGTCAGCAAAGCTGTATTGCTTTAAGGTTTGTTCATTGCCAATACCGTCTAAGTAGTTCTTTACAAAAGGTGCTGGGTAGTCTGCCAGTGTTGAGCCAAGTTGACCTGCAAGGCCGTCCAGTCCTGCATTTACTGAACGGTGACGAACAAAATCTCGTTGGTGATCTTTAAGTTTGATACCAAATTTAACGCTTTCAATCTTTTTATAGTTAAGATCGGCAGTAAAATCAGCTTGCGCAAAGTAGGCTTTGTCTTCTCCATTTTGGCTGTCATTTCTGGCTTGCGTCAGAAGCCAACGGTTTGCTTCTAAAGGGGACGTTGCGTAGTTGGCTATGATGTTACGTTTGTGGGAGGTATTGACGTAAAACTCAGTATTGGCCGAAAATTGCGAGGTTATGTCTGACTTTGTGCCGCCATCACCCTGACTAACACCAGCTTGAAATTGACTCGACCAATAGATGCCATCGTATGTTAAATCAAGGTGCACGCTGTTGGTACTAAGCTGAGAGTCACGCCAAATGGCTTCCATACTGGTATTAAAGGCGCTCTTGGCTTTTAGATACTGAGCACTGACGAGGGTATTATCTCGCACACTTAAATTGTTTATGGCCCCACCTAAATCAATAGACTTTGCGCTTTGCCATAAAAAATTTTGATTGGTGTTATCAGCATCAAGGCGCGAATAAAGTAAGTGAGTATTGAGTCGCCAGCGTGGTGCAAGCTGAAAAGCACCATCAAATGTATAGGCTTGCAATTCTCTTTTTTGTTGGAATACCGCTGAGCCACCGCCACCTGGAAACCATAGTGTTTGATGCGGATTGTTATCAGCTTGAGGCGTTGCAAACCAGTCTCCGTTATCACTTTGGTAGAGCGTTCTGTCATGCCAACCCCAAGATTCTAAACCATCTCTTCGAAGGCTGCGTTCTCGCCGAGTCGCTGTAAATAGCAAGGCGTAATTGCCGTTGTTGCCATGGTAGTTATAAATGGCGGAAAGCTGTGGATCGAGTTTGTCACTTAGATCGTTATACTGCAGCTCGCCAGTTACCACACCGTAGCCGGGTGGGGTTAGCAGTGGATCGCGCGTTTCGATATTAATTGCCCCACCTAAGGACCCTTCATCTTGGGATGCTTGTGGCGTTTTAAACACCTCTAAACGGGAAACGATTTCGCTGGGTAATAAGGTAAAATTAAAACCTCTGCTAGGCAGGCTTGAAATCCACCAGTCGGCAGAAGCGAGATATTGGCCGTTTAAATAGGTCCTATTTTGTTCTGGCGTTGTGCCTCTAACCCCGATGCGCTCTCCTTCACCTTGTGCTCTGGATAAAGAAATACCCGTAATACGTTGTAACGCTTCAGCAACATTTTTGTCTGGAAACTTGCCTATATCTTCAGCACTGATAGTATCGGATACTTGTTGCGTGTGGCGTTTAATGCTGAGAGACTTGACAACGCTGTCACTAAAGGCGCGAATTTCTATACGTTCAAGTGTATTTTCTGTACTTTGGTTTTGCTCAGTAGCAAAACAAGAGTTCGTAATAACAATTGCGCTACAAGAAATTGTTCTAAATAGAAGTTTTGACATACTGTTCAACTTAAAATACACGCTAGTTACCTTTAGTTGATACTCATAATACGCTTTTATTACAAGCCTAACCACAGTTAGACACAGTTTTAATTATTGATGGTTGAGAATCTAAGTAATCGCTTTTTAATCAATGAAATAGTTGTCGATTTGGACAATTTATCATTGCAAGTTGATGGACAAGCTAGAAGCATCGAAGCGAAGCATGCAGCCTTGCTGCGTCTGTTGATTTTCAATAAAGGGCGGGTGGTGACGCGAGAAGAAATACTCGACTCCATTTGGCCGGGTGTTGTGGTGAGCGATAATTCCGTCAGTCAACTAGTAACACAGCTTCGTCGCTTGTTAGACGATAGCTCCTCCACACCCCAAATTATAAAAACGGTGCCTCGCTTGGGCTATCAGTGTATTGCTCAGGTTGAAAATGCGCCGACCTTGTTAGAAAAGGTCGAGCAATTGTCACGAGGTCGGGGTTTGCAGTTCGCTTTGTTGGGCTTTCTAAGTGGATTCGCGATAACGTTGATGAGTGTCATAGCCATAAATTACTGGCAAAGCCATTCAGAATTTAAATATTTAAGTGCAACACGGGCGACGTCTTCTCCAGGGGCTGAAGTATTTATTCGTTTTTCTCCCAATGGCAAGTATTTGGTTTACAGTTATCTGGCTGAAGGAGCAGACCAATTTGATTTAGCTGTGTATGACATCGAAACCAAAGTGACTCACACAGTCAAAAGTAGCGGTTATAGTGAAGAGTCTGCGAGCTGGTCGGCGGACGGTAAGTGGTTAATTTACTCCCGCTCTGATCCGGTATCTTGTGAGGTACGTGTATTAAACACCGAAGGCCCAATTGAAACTTGGCGTTTAGCCAAAGATTGGGTGTTAGATAGTTGTAATAGTGCACAAGACTCCGCGCCATGGCTTGAATATCAAGCTGGCCGTTTTGTAACAAAAGCATGGGACAAGCACGGATCTTATTTGCAGTCAGTGCAGTTATCTTTTGAACAGGATATGCCGCGTATTATCGATAAGAAAAAGTTGCCGTTAAGAGGCATCATGCATTATCACATCAGCCACAATAACTTGCTTTACCAAACACAAGAACAAGGCGTATATCAAGTCAGCCTCAATAAGTTAGAGCAAGCTGATATGTTTGCGAAAAAAATTTCAAAACAAAGCTATGCGGCGATAAGTCAAGGTTACCTAGAAAATACCGCTATGGTTGCAGGGCAGCACGTTGCCTTGTTGCAAGGTGATAATGAACAAGTGTTTTATGAAGGTTATGGCTCAATCTCTGAATTAGACGTCAGTCCCAAAAAACGTATATCGGCACATACTGAGGGGGTGGCGGAAGTGAACTTTTTTGAACTTGACCTCACTCAATCAGAACCAAGCACGCAAAAGCAGCTAACGTCGCCTGCAAGAATGGATGTAGTGGCGACACTATCGCACGATGGCAGTCACTTCGTATATGCTTCTGTTAATACCAATAATATGTCAGCTCACCAATATGAGCTATGGCATAAACCCGCTTTTCGTCCTACTTCTAGCTTACTTGGCGTGCTACCTACAGGTGAAATTCCGACGCTTTTGATGATGTCGCCTAATCATGACTTTTTAGCCGTTTTGTCAAAATCGGAAAAAGTATTTTTGGTTAGCGCGTTTACAAAAGAAGTAAAAAAAGTGATTGATGGTTTTGACCAAGTCGCCAATATTTATTGGGCGGAGGATGGCAAGACGCTGTTTTACACAGCCAAGGTGATAAGTGATGATGATTGGCAAAATTGGCGATTTGATTTATCACAAGGGCGGAGTGAGCAAGTCGAGCTGAGTACGCACCAACTGGTGAAAGATTTGGTCATGCAAAACGCGAGTTTTACAGAGTATGAATCTCGTATACAAGAAATGCTGGTATCTGCACTGGCAAATCAATTTGATGTAGAGCAGCTGCGCGTTTCTATAGCCTTATACCAACCCGCAGTTTATCAGCATGGGATCTATTTCGTTCTTAAAAATGGCCATCAACTTGTTCTTTATCGTTATATTCATAGTGAACATCGGGCGCAAAGGGTACAGTCTATCGGGCTAAACCTATACTCTGGGATGACACAGTTACAGGTCTTGGCTAGTTTAGATGGACAGAAGGTCATTTTTAATCGAGTTAACAACGTAGAAAGTGACATTGTGTTACTGGAATATGAGTAGTTTGACTAATCTGAATCGCTTTTTACAGTTTCATTTGTTTTATTCAATGCATTTAAGAAAGTACTAATTTCTTGGGTGTTCCAGTTTCTTGCTTTAGCAGAGTTCAGTGCTTGGGTGGCAAGCGTTTTAGCTTGCTCGTTAGACGGTGCAAGTTTTGCGGAAAGAAACAGCAAATGTGGGTGCTTTGCGTCTACTTGCAATCCTTTTTCAAGCCAGATAGTTGCCTGTGACAAGCGTTTAGTATCTGAAAAGTGCGTATTCACTAGGGCGATAATTGAACGTAAATGACCCTCAGAAGCGGATTCTTCAAGAAGCTTAATGGCTTTAGCGCGTGATACTGTGTTGTTTTTTTCAAGCAACACAGTGGCAAGCCGGTATTTTGCCACATTGATTGTCTCAGAGGCGTGCTCTAGCCATAACGTTGCTAAAGTGTTCGCTTGCGTGTTGAGTAGTCGATTTGCGATACGATACTGAGCGAGCGGTGAGCCGTTTTTAGCTGCGGCGAGTAAAAGATCATTGGCAGGGTACTCAGAGCGCCAGTGGTAGCGTAAGAGTTGATAAGCATTGTAATCTTTCATGCTGAGCCAATTGGCTATTTTATATTGCACCTGTGCAATACCTTGCTCTGCCGCACTGATACTTTGTTTAAGCTCAGATTCGTAACTCTTTTTTTGTGTTGCGAGTGTTTCTTTGTATTGTTTACCTTTATAGGTGGTGAAGTGATAAATCAAAGTATGGTTTTGTTTTTGGCCGCTATAGCGCCATTTTTCCACTGCGTTCAGTAAGCTGGCGGTAAAAACGTGTTTTGGATAACTATCTATCACTTCAATATTGGTTGCTTTACCACTGCCATCCACGTCAAATTCTAGCCAGACCCATCCTTCAATGCCTTGACGTACTGCTTCTTGCGGGTAGTCAGGTTGCACATCGTGTATTTTTGTTAGAACAGAGGGACTCGGTTTATGAGCAAGCAAGCTTAGGGTGGGAGTTAAGGCATAGGTTGCTTGCAATTGCGCTTTTCGTGCTTTGAGGGCCGCTTTTAATTGTTTGGGCGAGCTTGATTGCTGAAATACAAGGTGTGCAGTTTGTGACGCTTCTTCGATACCGAATTCGCTCGCCAGCGATAACCAAATAAAGGCGTCAGTGATGCTTTTTTCGATGCCCTGACCATACAGGTGCATAACGCCTAAGTTAAACATGGCATCCGCATTGCCAAACTGAGCAAGGCGCTTAAATTGTTGATAAGCAGTGGTGAAATCTTCATTTTGATAAGCAAGAGTCGCGCTATACAAGTCTGCACGAGCAAAGGGGCTTAGACTAACGAGTAAGAAACAAATAAGCCGTGTAATGAGGTTATTTAGCATTTTGTAATGGCTCATCCTGTGGCTTGTATCGTTTTGAATATGATGGAGTTAGGGGGTTATATAACCATACTATCAGCAGAATTAAAACAATACATGTGCCATTTAACTGTGTCCTTACACAGGCGCGCATTTGTGTGTGTAGGCAAAATGAAGAAAGCTGATAGCAATGGCTACCAGCTTTGAGCACTCCGGGCAGGGAGTGCATTAAGTCGAACCTGTGTTAGCACGGATGCGACTTAAAGCTGTGTGATGACACGTTCACTTTTGTCAAAATCTACATAATTAAAGACTCTGAGCTTACGAGAAAGTTTCAGAAATTAAATCTAATACCTGCACTGTAACGCCTTCCATCCGCATAGACACTTGTAAGTGCTTGTTCGACGCCTTCTTTTTGATAGCTGAATATGTGCTCGTCAGTCAGGTTGATGGCTTCAATAACCAATGCGATGTGTTCATTGTAATTGTAGGTGAAGTTTGCATCTACTTGACCATAATCGTCGATGTAGCCAGGCCAATCGCGCCCAGTGTCATATCCGGTTCTGAAGTTGTATGAAATGCGCGTGCTAATGAATTCATTTTCATAGTAAGTGCTCACATTGATAGTGTGCTCAGAGTTACCAGGAATCGTAATATCATTGCCTTCGTTGTCTTTGGCTTCGCCATCGACATACGTGTAGTTGGCGGCCACGCCAAAGCCTTCATACAGTTCTTGTTGATAACCAAATTCTAGCCCTTGAATACGACCCGCCTTACCATTAACTGGGCGACTTATCAGGATCTCTTTACCTTCATGAACTTCAAGTGCTGGTTGGCTTTCTATAAATGATTGAATGTCTTTGTAGAAAAATACTGCTGAGAATAAGCCTGCATCACTGAAATACCATTCAATCCCAGCGTCAAACTGCGTTGCTCGATGCGGGTCGATATTTGGGTTACCACCCGTGCCAGTTTGCGTTTCAAGGTTATATGATGTGGATGCGGTCATATCGGCATAATCTGGACGAGATATGACTCGTGCAGCGGAAAAACGCATGAGTAAGTCGTCATCTAAATCAATCGCTAAGTTGACGCTTGGCAATACATCAAAATAGTCTTTTTCTTGCGTTGTCCAGATCTCAGCACCAGATTCTCCAGCATACGCAGAAGAGGTTTGCTTGGTGTTAACTAGGCGAACGCCTAAATTACCGCGTAATCCGTCTGCATCGAGATTGGCTTTGACATAAGCGGCGGTAATTTTCTCATTGATGTCGAAGGTACTGGCTTTGAGTACGCGATAATTCCAGCCCAATGCATCACCTTGCTGGCGGACTTTATTCGAATCTGTGATTGCGTAGCTGCGCGTTGTGCCATTTGAGCCTAGACCAGAGAGGTAATCTGATGGCATTGTTTGCGCGTAATCGGCTAGGTTCCAGTTTAAGTCTGTACGGTTGTCTGTGGTATGTTTGGTATTAAACCGGCTGTGGTCGCGGTATTTTACGCCCATTTTAAGTTGGCTAAAAATGGCGACATCAATCGGCCGTTTAAAATCGGCTTGAAAGTAGGTCTCATCGTCTTTTGCATCATTAGAGTCGTAGCGCAAAAAGCCTAAGTTCCATTTTTTACCATCGTTCGGAGCGGCGCTGTAGCTCGTGCGTATGTCTTCAACGTTTGATGCATCAAAGCTGTGTACATAGTTTCCTACCCAACCTACCGAGCGATCTGCTTGAGAGCCCCCTGTACCTTCTGTGTAACCAACATGATATGACGATGACCATAGTTCGCCTTGATGCTCGACTTTTAAGTCATACGATTTTGTTTTGATTTCAGAATCGCGTATTTTGGTTTCGTCAAGAATATTATTACCATCTGGCGATAACCCCATTGTGCCGCCAACGACTAACTTGCCGACCGAGCTGTGATCAATAATGGTGATATCGCGATATTTTGAGTTGTTATTTTCAGGAAGCCAAAGAAAGTTCTGGTTGGTATTGTTGGCCTCTAATGTTGAATCTAAGGCATTAAATGCGATATCTAAATTGTCATTAGGACGATATTGTAGGGCGAGGTTCACCCCAGTGCGAATTCGCTCTTGTGTAAACATGGCAGAGCCACCGCCGCCAGGACTATAGACTTGTTTGTGTTCTGTACCATCTTCTAAAGTAATATCACGGTATGTCCATGACCATGCCTCAATACCATCTCGGCGCAGGTTGCGCTCTTGTCGTACAACAGAAATGAGTGCACCAAAAGACTCATCGTCTGTTTTGAAGTTATACATGGCTGAGAGCTGCGGGTCGGTCTTACCAGAAATTTCGCTGTGCTGAGCAATGACGGAACCGGCAATTTTATTTGCGTCTAACTCAAGTGGTTTACGTGTACGAACAATAACGGTACCACCAATAGAGCCTTCATCAATGTCTGCTTCGGGTGACTTGTAAACTTCCAGACCGGAAATGATCTCAGAAGGCAGCATGGTATAGTTAAAACCACGGTTGGCGGCTGAGTTGGTCCACCAATCGGCAGAGCCAACGGCTTGACCGTTGAGTAAGGTGCGGTTTTGGCTTTCTCCGGTACCACGGATACTGACTCTCTCACCTTCACCATACTGACGTGTGATAGAGACACCGGTGATACGTTGCAGCGACTCAGCAACGTTTTGATCTGGAAATTTACCAATATCTTCAGCCGTCACCGCATCGACAATTGCATCTGAATATCTTTTGGTATTGAGTGATTTGACGACGCTGCCGCGAATACCTCTTACTTGAATGACTTCTACTTCATTGCTATTTGCATCGCTAGCTTGGCTATTATCCTCAGTGGCGAATGTATACATAGGTGTAATCAGGCTAGAGCTGATTAATGCTTGGCTGATTAGCACAGCGAGCTTTTTCTTTTTATTGCGGAACATGTTATCCCCTTGGGTGCTTAGAAACTTTTGTTGTGATTGACCACGCTAAAAATTAAACACTGCGAAGAGTTGTTAAATCTTGAATTGCTATGAATAGTTGTGATTTGTCTTTTCTCTGTGTTTATAAAGGTTTAAGTATTTGATTTTTAAAAATATAAATTTTATTTTTGGTTTGGTTTTACGCATTAAGTTAATTTTACTTATCACGTGGATAGATTTTTTTGTTTACATTCACAAGTGCAAAGGTTGGATACTTTAGTGAATCAGCAAAAAAGAAAGTGTTTTATTAAGTTGTTAAGCCAACAAATAGAACCGGTTGCCCTTTGGTTCGTTTGAACTTGATGATTCAACCACATGCAAAAAATTGCTATTCTTAGCGTCTTATTTGAATTTAGAGCAAATAACATGATTAACGATAACGACATCATAAATACTCTAGAAGAGCTTGAGTCTTTTTTACGTTTGGTTGAAAACGGTGGTTTGGGTTTGCAAAACGCAGCAGGTGTAGCATTAGCAAAAAACAATAGCGATGGGCGCCCATTCGTTGCTGTTCTTGATGATAATCACCAGTTGCTACTGGGACGCTGGGTAACACAGGAGGTGTTTGATAATGGTAAGGATTTAGTGCGAAATGGGGTGAAAACGTCTCATTAATGGCGCATGGAAAGAGAATAAATATCATATGATGTTTATTCTCTATTTTGATTTACTGGTTTTTACAGTACTCTAACCTTAGTGTGCTAGCTTGCTTTTATTTGGTTTTCCTAGCATCCAGATGTTTCTATAACAGTCGTCACGTCTTTGACATTACCGAGTTTAGCAAAGTTAAAGAGTAGGTAGTTTTTACCTAGTTCAGCTTTAAAGTCAAATAAGTTTAGAGACTTTGGAGTGCGCTCAAATAAAAAAGACCCTTCTGAGCGTGCAAAAATTCGACTTCCATTTAGGTAAACTTCAAGTTGCGTGCCATCACTTTGCTGATACGTACCTGTGTACTGTTGCAACTGCTTTTGTGTGAACGGGTCAGGTGTGGCAAAGTCAGACTCAAGCACTAACGCAATTTCCTCAGATAACCATTTTTTAGATGTTTGATAGCTCTCAAAACTTAAAAAAATGTGTTCAATAACTTCATCTTCAGCGATTTGCTCAGGGGCCATACCTTGTTGATGTAGCGTTGCTATACGGTTGGTGTAATCAATATGTTTTTGTCTAATTGCCAACAGTGTTTTTTTGTCGCTTAAATAAAATTGAGCGTTTTTTGAAGTGTTAGCACTTGAGTGTAAGCTTTCTCATAGCGCATATTTTCATGGGATATGATGGCCGCCCCTCGTTCAGCGAAATAACGGTTAGCATGGTGATTATATGGGTCTGAGTCACTATTGATCACATATTTTCTGGGCTATCAGTAATTTTTTTATTTGTTGTTATCGTTAGATGAAAATCCGTCCAATTAATGCGCTCTTAGCATGGTTATATACAGTTTACAAATCGCTTTAGTTAAAAGGAAATGAACAAGAAAGTATCACCAATAGCTGGAATGTCACTGTTGCGATTCGGGTCAAGTAAGTCTCTTTTATATGATTCTATTGTATTCGATACGATTGAAATGGTGCTTGGTATAATTTTTCTAGATAATATTGGTAAGTTTATTTATTAAAATCAACTAGTTAAATTTATTCATTTTCTATTCTTGGACTAATAGAAGATGAATAAGACTTTTCTTTCTCACGCTAGTTACGCTCACACTTGATTCTAAAATTAAGTGGAGACAAAGATGATAAACAAAATTCCCCCCGTCATTTTCTGGTTTTTAATCCTGCTCAATGTGCTGATGACTTATAGCCACGCAAGTACAAATGACCCCGATGAGCTGATCAAGGAAGTGATTAGTGCTTATGGCGGAAAAACTTTAACGCAAGCTCACAGCTTAAAAATTATCGATCACAACAAGGGGCCTTGGCCCGGAGAAAGTGAAAACCCTGGGTTGCCTGAGATTTGGCGTATTAATGAAGAGCTCACTATTGATTTTAAGCAAAAGCGAAAAAGCTTACTTTCTTATCGAGTACCTAGGACAACTTTGGACCTTGAAAAATGGATTTTTGATGGCGAAGCAGGTTTTAGCTACGACATTTTTCATGAGAAATATGCACGAGAAGACTGGGTGTCTTTCAACATTCTAGGTGGGTCAATTGTGCGTTCTAGTGACACTATGCACGCTAAACACTTGCACAGTGAGTTAAAAGAAGCGACCTATGTGGGTGATGAGTATTTTCGAGGAAAAGTACATCATAAGCTAACCGCTACATTCAACTTTGGTGAAACGTTCACTTATTATATTGATAAGCAAAGCAGTTTAATAAGCAAAGCCCGCTGGCATCACCCTGCGGCTGATTTAATCTACGTATTTTCAAATCATCAAGTTAGTGATGGTTTGCATTACTCGAGTGATATGAACTTTTTTGTGAACGGTAAGCTGCGCCTCACTTCTGTTTTGCGAGGGTTGGAACTGAGTCCAAACTTAGCCGAGGCTTTTAGAAAATTTGATAGCTTTAAGCCTTGGGGTGAAACTTATGATAATCGCGATTTTACAGTAAGGAAAATCGCGAAAGGTGTTTACCAATCTGGTCAAGGCCGCTCCATGACCGTTTTTATAGAACAAAAAGAGCGCTTTATTGCCATAGGTGGCGCAGATGCTCTAAAGGATAATTTTGCACAGATGAAAGAGTTTTCAAATAGCAATAAGCCACTGGGCTATTTTTTGGTTACTCACCACCATAGGGGAAACTTAAACGGACTTAAAAACCCTTTAGAGCTGGGTGCAAAATTAGTTATAGCCAAGGCACATCAAGAAACTGTTGCTGAGTCATTATCGCAACCCCTGTCTGATCAGCAACTTGTGATTATCCAAAACAGAACACCTTTTATGCTTGGCGACTTAACTATTTTTGATATACCAACAGCGCATTCACAGCACTATCTCTTAGCTCATTTGCCAAAGCAGAAAATAGTGATAGCTGAAGAGCACTATGAGACAAATCTAAAAACCGCCAAACCACGCATTTATAAAGATATGAAAATATTCGGTAACGTTTTAAGTGACTTGAACTTAGAAATTGACTACTTAATTGATATTCGCAGTTGGCGGACAATCAAAATGGCAGAATTTACACAGTGGATAGCTGACTTTAAGGAAAAAAGTTGTCCTGCGGGCTATGCAATTTGCGCTAAGGGTTAATTATTAATTAAGAGCGCCGTTGCACTGTGTTTATGCACATTAAAGTAAGAGTAAGTGCCCAAACATGCCAGATAGGAAGTGTCTGGCATGTTAATTAGGTTTGTATTACTGGTTATTTATAGAAACGTGGTTTTCTTGCAGCCACCGCTCATTTGCATTTGTTTCTAGATAAGCGAGATATTCAGCTTGCGCTTTAGGGTTATTATTAGAAAGCCTATACAAGGCAAGTGCTGATTCAATAGCGGTTCTTGTATCGTAATCTATTCTCGCTTGCTCAAAAGCACGCTCATACAACTCAATAGCATCTTGGTTTTTGTCTTGAGCAAGCAATACACCAGATTTTAGAAATAACTTTTTGGCGCTCATAGTGCTTTTGCTAAATAAAGCATTGGCTGCTGTAAAATTATCATTTTCAATATATTGTTTTACCAATAACTCCATGGCGGCATCATGTATCCAGAAGTTATCGGCTGTACGCTGTAACTCCAGTATTCTTTCTAAATAAACGACATAGTTATTTGGTGTTATGGTTTGAGATTGCTTCAAAAAACCTTCTTGCTCTTCATACTGAGAAAATAACGCTAAATGATAATAAACAGCCGAGAGGTTTGAATCGTCTAGCTTGTGTCTGAGTAGCAAAGCTTGTGCTTGATTTAAGTGGTAATATTTTTTGTCATGATTGGATGCTTTTTGCGCTAGTATTGAAGCCAAAATATGTAGCTTGAACTGCATGAGAGGTTGCTTGTTATCTCCTGATTCAAAATGGTTTAGCCCATTATTTAGGGTTTGATACATAACCTCATAGTCCATTTCATCAAAAGCCAACCAAGCTTTGGTTTTTACATATTCAAAATGCAATGGTGCGACTGCAACATGCTTTAGCGCTTTTGACATGGCACTCAAACTATTATGTGATTGTAAATGTTGTCCTCGCATTTTGTAGATTTTGCCGACTAGCCAATGAGCTTCCGCTTTGTAGGGGCTTGCCTCATACATTGAGTCTGAACGAATAAGCTTTTGTAAATAGCTCAGAGCAACATCATCTTGGCCTGCATATTGGTGATACTTTGCAGCTAACAGCATTAAGTCTTTATCGTTGGGCATTTCTTGTCGCATGGAGCTTATTTTACCCCAGTCTAATTTGCTGCTATGAGGTGTGAAAAGCCCCATAGAGTATAACTGCTGTAATCGTTCAGAAATTGCGTTAGGTAGTTCAGTCAGAGACTGAGTTTGAATATAACCTTGCCACTGCAGGGTTTGATTTGATAAACCATAGTGAAAAATTGCGTATTGTTTTGATAGGTATAATTTCCCCCATATGTGCCATTGTTCTGGAGGGGCATTTAATTGCTTCACTGCCAATTGAGGCGTAGAAAAAATTTGACTAATTGATAGCTGGCTTACTTTACTTTTGACAGTGAATTGCGCGCTTTGCGACAGCGCTTTTGTCAATATTTCATTGCCTTGTGATTGATTTTCTACATACTTAGAAATAAGCAGGTTGACTTCAACTTGCTCGTTACTTAGCTTAAATGGTTGAACTATATATACCGTCATTATCAAGGCGAAAAATGCAGCAACCATAATAAAAAAAACTTGTGGCTTCGGAAGTCGCTTGCGCGTTGTTTTTGATGGCAGGGCTTGTTCATTGGTTAAGTTATCGGTTTGCGTAATGACAGGTTGGGTTAAAACCTTTAGCTCCCATTTATAACCCTTTTTTGTAAAGGTTTTTATGGTATCTGCACCCAAAATAGCTCTTAATTGGCTGATGGTTTGAAATACAACTTGTTCAGACACAACTTGGTTGCCCCAAACTGCATTTAAAATCACTTCTTTACTGTGTATTGACTCCGTATCAGATAGGAAAAAATCAAGCATGGCAGCCTGATTTCTTTTTAGTGGGATTAACTCTTCAGCCTTATACAATAACTGTTTTTCAGTATCATATCGAAAGTTTTCAAAATATAAGTACATGCTCTGTTCAAAAAAGTGTTTAGTAAAAAATGCCTACAAGCGGAATCATTTTATTAAACCGTCTTTCCCTAATTTGAGCAACAAAATCTGGGAAGTCTAAATTTATAAGGCCCATATCACTCTCATTGAACAGGCCTTAATGACTCAATTTTTTATGATGTTTTGTCTTGGTTAGAATTGAATGCTTTCGCCTTCATTCATCACATGCAAAGGCACCTTGGAATCCATTTTTTTATACATATGCAACAAGCGGAACAACGCTGAATGTGAAGTGCGGTCACCCATTTTCCAACTTGAATTGCCGTAGCCCCATGGGATCATCGTTTTGCACCCTAGCTCATTGGCAGCGGTGAGCGCGTCTTCGGGTGTGGTATGTACTTGGCGATACCAATCAGGGTATTGCTCACTAAAATAAGAGGCGATGGGTAAAAGGCAAATATCCATGTTTCCGTACTTGGCAGCGATATCTTTAAAATGCGGTGAGTAGCCGGTATCACCTGCAAAGAATAGTTTTTTACCTTGATATTCCAATACCCAACCACCCCATAAAGTGGCGTTATTATCTTCATATAAAAACGGCACCCATAGGCGGTTGCTAAAATGGTGCGCGGGTACGAAATGAGCGGTAACTTCACCCACTTGTTTACTGGCATACCAAGCCATCTCGGTGACTTTGTAGCCATTGTTAGGAAAGTGCTCGGCAAAACCAAGAGGTGCCAAATACTGGGTTTGGCTACCAATCGTTGCAATGTCATCTTTATTAAAATGATCGTAATGGATGTGAGAGTACATCACGGCATCTGTTTTTTGCAGTTCCAGCGCTGTCAGTGAGGCAGGTGGCTGGCGATTAAAACCTTCTTTTAACCGAAACGCCCAATTCACAGGCCAATCGAACTGCTCAGAAACAGGGTCAAATAGAAATTGCTGACCGTTTTCGGTCGTAATTTTGAAGCTAGCGTGGCCGTACCATTGCACATTAAACCCTGTGTTGAGGAAAAGTTGAGGATGAGGGCCTGTGTATTGGCAATCTTCCATATCTGCTTTACACGCAATTTCCTTCGTCGGTGGGTAGCAGTGAGCGTCACAGGTTATGGGGTAATCTTTAATGTCGCGATACAGATTTGTATATCTATCTTCATATCCCGCAGTGCTTGCATGCTTAACTACGGATGACTTGGGCGTTAATTTTTCTACATCGTTGCTACTGCATCCTGCCAACGCCAAGGTCAGCGCGCATAGCCATGGTAATTTATTCATTGTTTATCCTGTTATGATTGTGCCTCAAAGTGTAACAATAATAAAAATAACGATGCAATCTGCGCTTGAGCGTTTTATCACTATTCCCTACAATAGCCGCACTTAATTTTGATAAGAAAGACATTATGACAGACACAACTTCAAGACCAGACATTCCAGATCAGTTGTCTATTAATCCACGTAGCCGCTTTTACAATGAAGAAGTGTTGAAACACGAAATTGGTGTTCGCATTAACGGTAAAGAGCGTAATGATGTTGAGGAGTATTGTATCAGCGAAGGTTGGATCAAAGTGGCGTCTCCAAAAGCGCTTGACCGTCGCGGTCAACCATTACTGTTAAAAACAAAAGGCACGGTCGAAGTTTTCTATCGTTAATTTTGTGTGGAGCAGACGCCTGTTTGCTCCATCTGTTCAGATATAGTTCTTAGCCGCTTTCCACGCTAACGCTTTCGCTTCATACTCTTTCACAAAGCTATCTTTATACTCACAATACACATCAATATCATGGTTGCACATTGCTGCGCCTTGTTGCTTTAGCAAGCCGTATTCAGTTGCCACTTTTGGATGGGCGATGAGATAGTCTCTAAAGGCAAGATGTCTTTTGGCGGCGTGGGAGCCATGCAAAAAAGCATGAATTTGGTGGGTTCTTTGCTCGTCACCTTTTTGAAAATAGCGCCTGCCAGCTATCCCGTATTCACCTTTTGCAACATAGCCTATCAACGCCATCTGATGATTATCATCATCGAGTGCGTCTAGGCAATTCACTTCAATTAAAATATCAATAATGGGCTTTGCACATAACCCTTTTACAGAGGTGCTGCCGATATGGTGAATGGCGATGATGTTTTTCATATTCAACATGCATTCTAATTCGGCTTTTTCTTTGGCAAACATATCATTCCAATTGGGCTGATACTCACTAATTGTGATAACTCTAGAAGCCATTTTATTCTCGCAGGTAATAAAGCAATAGCTTATCGCACTTTTAACTAAGCGAGCATCTTAATTTCTTTGTTTTTATGCTTTTACGTGTTCACTAAATAAAACAGTAGATGAAAAGTCTGTTTCGGTTTGCTGAAAGTCAAAGTGCCAATTCTGTTGCTCGTAAACTCTTTTTACAATCATAATGCCTAATCCGAAGCTAGGTTCATTTGCTGGCAGGTGATTATCATGCGCCCGTTTATTGTTAATGTGACAGTACCCCGCACAGATTGTGATATTGATAGTGTCGACTGAACCATGCTGGATGGCGTTTTTTATTAAATTATTGAGCACCATTTCTAGTTGCGCTTTGGGGTAGGTATGCTCGTTTAACTGTTTGGATGCAACCTTGATAAATTGTTTTTTTAACTTCGCTTTTTCTTGCCACAGCTCAACAACACCGTCTATTGCGTCAACGAGGCTAATATATTCACAATGCGTGTGATTTTGCTCTCTGGCTAAGTTGAGCAGGGTATCTATCACTTCCTCCATATTGGCTGTAGCACGCTCAAGCCGAGCAAGAGGTTTGCTTAAAGGGTCGCTTGTTTTAACCTGTAGCCTTAATAGTTCAATGGCACCTTTACTCACCATAACAGGGGTACGCAGTTCATGGCTGGCAAACTGGCTGAACTCTTTTTCTCGTTGAATAAACTCTGATAGGCGTTTGCTGTACTGCGTGATGGTTCTATTGAGCAGGCCAATTTCATTGTCTTGCAGTGGTGGCAGTATTAGAGGGGCGTTTGGTGTTTTTGTATGCGCAGATAGGGCCCTTATCAATTGATACATTGGCGTAAGGGAGCGTTTTAATATAGTGCGCATAAACAGGAGCGTGCATAGCATTAAAATTAAAAAACTTACGAAGATGGTATGCAGTAGCTGTCGCTCAATACTTTCGTCTAGTTCAAGTTCATGCACATTGTAAAATAGGTAGGCATTTCCTGTATCTCTCGCAATAACCGCATAGTGATAGTCTAATTCACCAGGGGGCTCAAGTTCATAAATACCAGGCTCAGTTGCGCTAACGTATTGAGCAATTTGGGGGTCAATGCTTTCTTTATTTAGGTAGAGTTTATAGGCTGTGGGGAGTGCTATGTCATTTCTTGATAAATCTAAGTACTTTAATTGCGCGGCGAGTTGCGCCTCGAAGATATAGTCTTCGGTCATCTTACTTGCAGCAAAGATCATGACTAAACTAATGGCAATGAGTGTGCAAAAGCTGACTATAAAAGCAAGCTTGACTCGCTGACTTAAATTTAGGTTGCGCATAATTGTTCATGCTCTTTAATGACGAGTTGATATCCACGCCCATGGCGAGATTCAATAACGACTTGGCTGGTGCATTGAGACAAGGATTTACGTAAGTTATAAATATGACTGCGTAAAATATCATTGTCAGGTACTTCATTAGGCCACAGGGTATGTTGTAGTTGATGTTTAGGTACTAGATCTGGAAATTGCTGAGTTAACTGCCACATAATTTTGAATGTAGTTGGGTTGAGGTTCAGTATGTTATTGTCGATCTCTGCTTTTTGCTGCTTTTGATCGAGAGTTATGTTGTGTAGCGTCAATAAATGGTTATAACGCTTGCGGTGACGTCTTATCAACGCGTTCATACGCGCATATAATTCAGGCATCGCGAACGGCTTGATGATGTAGTCATCAGCGCCACTGTCAAATCCAAGCAATTTATCGTCTAAGGTATCTTTTGCCGTCAGCACAATGATTGGAATATCCAGTAAATGCTGTTCTCTGAGGGTTTTTGTTGTGCTAAGCCCATCGAGCTTAGGCATCATAATATCCATGATAATAATGTCATAATTGTTAGTCGTAATAAGCTGTATAGCCATTTGCCCATCGTAAGCAAAATCTACAATATGGCCATGTAACATTAGGTAATCACTGATGTTTTCAGCGATGTCTATATTGTCTTCTACGAGTAGAATGCTTAGTGGACCCATGACTACCTCAGCTTACTTTTACGTGTCAATATCATACGTTAGTTTCTAAAATTTATACACAATAGTCAGGCCCGCTTCAATTTCAGTATCACTGCCTGCTTTAATTAAAGGGCTATTTGACACTTTGCCACTGTATTTTTCATAATCAGCCGAGATATTGATTAACCAACTAGGATTGGGGAGGTACAATACACTTAGTCCGATCCCGTAAGACTTGACGCCTGACGACAATTGATAAGCTGAGTATTTAGTTGTATTTGCTTGTTTGTCGGTGATCCCAAATTCAGTTTGCATATGGTCGCTATTTGCAAAGCTCACATCGGCATTGAACTCCAAAGTGTAGAAATCGTCTTGTATTAATTTGTAGTGCATAGTTACAAATCCGACATGTCCTTTATCGGGTTTACCACTTAGGTAAGTTTGTCCATAAAGGCCCAGATTTAGTCGGCTATTTATATGCCAGTTTAAGCCACCACCGAGTTCTAAAGCACTCTCAATGTTGCCCATACCTGCTAGCGTGTTATCTGTGGCGTCGCTCATATCTCGCCCCTCTTCATGGTTAAGCCAAGTTAGGGTGGTTATATTTTCACTTGCTTGATAGAACAACTTATTGCTAAGCAGATTAGATTGAAACTCCCATTTTTTGGCTCGATAGGCGGCTTCCACATAAAGGTCAGGCTCAGTAGCTTGTTTCTTTGAGCCATGATATTGCGCCTCAACTTCTGCGCCAATACCGGCGGCAAAACGCCAACCGAGCTGCTGATCAATGTATGCGGTGGGGCCTGCAATTTGGATTGGTAGTTTGGATAAATTCAGCTGCTCTGCTTGTGTACTGAATACACATAGCGCAGCAGCAAGGCTGATATAGTTAGGCTTCATGGTGCTTTTCCATCTTAGTGAATGATAGGTTTAAGGTAACGCTTTAAATGTCACTGAATTGTCAATGCAGCATCAGAGTCACTGTCTTTTTAGATATTTTGTGTAGGCTGTTAGAAAAGCAATAACAGTGCTTATGGCGAGCTAGTCTGGGCTTTGGGATTGCTGCTCGTGTTGTTTGCTAGTGGCAAACTCAATGCTGATACAGGCACAAAAGGGAAGATGCCATCACAGCAAGACATATTTTTCTTTGCTGCCAGTATGTATGCTACGACTCTTTACGCGATAGAAGTGTCACATTTCAAGTCTGCGAGTTCTAGGCTATTGAATGTGAAAATAAATTAGTCGAAGAACGCTAAAAGTCGTTTCACCAATCCAAACTGTGGCACATTATTAGGCCATGTGGCGTAAAGCGGAATGTCGGTGACTTGCCATTGTGGAAATAGATGAACAAGTCGCCCATTTTTAATCCCTTCATTCGCTAAATAATCTGGCGGCGTTGCCACGCCAATACCGGCTATACACAGCTGTGCCATTGCTTCAACGCTATTAACGCTAAAGTGGCTTTGATAGTCAATTTGCACTGTTTGTGCGTTGTCATTGTGCAAAGTTCGTGACTTGGGGAGCATGGCTAAGTTAATCCAATGCCATTGACTCAAGCTTTCGGGCTTTTTGGGTTCGGGTTGTGATTGATAGTACGCTTTTGAGCACACCATAAGACGCTTTATCGCGCCAATCTTTTTCGCTTTCAGGTCGCTATTGGGCATGTCACCGGCACGTACGGCCAAATCGATCCCCTCAGAAATTATGTTACTGCGTTCATCTTTATATTGCACATTAAAGCTTACAAGAGGATGTTGTTGACTAAATTGTGCTAAGCGCTGAGTGAGCGGTGCGCGGATCAAAGCGGTAGGTAAGCTAATAGTGAGTTTACCTTTAAGTTGTTCGCTATTTTGATTGATCTCATCTAAACCACTTTGCGCAGCTGCCAACATATGTTGCGCATGTTGATAGAGCTTCTCGCCTTCATGGGTAAGCGACAGTTGTCGTGTGGAGCGATACAGCAAAGCGACACCGAGTTTTTGCTCGAGTTTACTGATTTGATAGCTCACCACCGATGGAGATAGCGTCAGTGCAGTCGCTGCCCCTCTAAATGACTTGTATTTCACGGTATGCGCAAAAATGGCGAGGGCTCGTAGGTCGTCAATCATACTTTTAATGGTGAAGATAATAGAACAGTTAAATCTAATTGTGCTACCTAGTTTGGTTTATGTCTACCTCGGTACAATGCAATATCACTGTTTATTGAGTTTCTGTTATGTCACAGGTATTAGCTATGTGCTTGTTTTCACTTTCCATGTCTATATCGCCGGGTCCGGTGAATTTGATCACATTATCATCGGGTGCTAATCATGGTGTGGCGCGAAGCGTGCCATTCATCAGTGGCGCAACCATTGGTTTTACCGTATTACTGTATGTTGTTGGTGTGAGCTATCAATTTGTTGCGCAGCAGCTAGCAGGTTGGGTTGAGATACTGGGTGTGGCTGGCAATCTGTTTATTTTTTACATGGGATATCGGTTGTTTAGCGCCAACGTAACGCTTGAGGTAAAGGCACAGTCTATGCCTTCCTTTTTGCAAGGTGCATTTTTGCAATGGTGTAACCCCAAAGCTTGGATCGCTTGTATGGCGGGTATTTCGGCATTTAATTTATCAGGTTCTTACTCGCTATTACTGATGTTTGTGAGTATATACTTTGTGATTTGTTACGCATCTATTTTTGCGTGGGCAGTACTTGGCAACAAGATTGCGTTACTGCTGAAAAGCTCTAGGCAAGTGAGGATATTTAATCGGGTGATGGGCGCAATGTTGATGTTAATTGCTTTGTATTTGATGGTTTCACTTTTTTCAAAGTGAAGTTAGTTGTATAAAAAAAGCAGCCAGATGGCTGCTTTTGGTACTTCTAAGGGAGTGTCTTTTAATTAGTTACTGCACTTTTTGCCTTTGCATGGTTTATCTGGTCCGCCGTTGTTATCGGACACCGTCACTTCTTGCCAAGCGCTCCATTGTGAAGCGTTTACATGGTTAGTTGCTCGCACTCGGTATCTAAACGTACCGGTACCACTGCTATCTAGGAAATTGATACTATCGGCATCAAGGAGCGCGACTATTTGTGTGTCGCGCCAACGGCCACTTTTGTGCATTGACTCTCTTTGAATTTCAAAAGATTGCTCATTATGGCTGTTGTCTTGCCATGATAAAGTAGCCGTGCCATCTTGACCATCAATGAGCGTTAAGTTACTCGGCGCTGCTGGTGGTTCAGGTTGTGGTTGTACAGCATGTGTGGATGCACAATGTTGGGCTGATGCGACAGTGATATTTGCACTTAAATCGCGGGCTTGCACGCTAAAGCAATACTCAGTCGCACTTGCTAGTTCGGTTGCGGTATACATAGGGCTTGTTTGCCAGTCACTACTATCACAAGTACCGGTATCTCGGGTACAGGTAAATAGGTAGCTTACAGTACCGCCGGAATCGTCAGTTGCTGTGTTTGCTTGCATCTCAATTTGCGTATCATTGAGTGCGGTAGGTATTTTCGCAAAGCTCATGGGGTTCGGATCGGGTGGAGTTATATCAGGCGTTGTTGGCGTAATACTGCCAGTCAAGTAGAAATGTCCTTGGCTTGCATAATCATTTGCATAGGGCCCTGCATCGCCAAAAACCTCCAACAAATGAATGCCTTGAGCAAGGGTTATTTGTAGTGAAGCTTTGCTATCACTGTTGTTACTGCTGGTGGCAAGTAATTGACCGCTGCTGTCATAAAGTCGCATACCAATATCTAAGTTGGCACCTCGTCTATATTTGCACGCTTTTTGATTTTTTATATTATTTTACAAAGACTTATTGTTTGTTCTATAAAGTTTAACGTAATTAGTCTAGAAAGCAGAGTGCATTTATGTATAATTTGTTCCTTAAACAGGTTTTTGGTTTGATTTTAGGATAAGCTATGAACAGGGACGACATAGATAGTCACATTGCACTTTTACACATGAATCGTAAGCAGCGCTTAGAACAAGAGTTTGAGCTGCTTCGTTCTCAGCCAAAAAACCATATTTTGCGAAGCATTGTAATAGCTGCATTATCTTATGTTGTAATGACGTCTATGTTTTCAAATAGCACGCTTTTCAGCCAGCCCTATTTACTCATATTGTTTGTTATTTCGCTGTGTTTAGGGGCGTATTACGAATGCCACCGTGTGGATAAACGCTTAGACACACTATACAAACTGTTACAGCATAAAGAGCAATAAAGCGGATAAGTTCGCCTATTTTGACATGATTGTGTAGCATAGCTATTTTCTAAAGATTTATTTTCTATGCTTTACCTTATCTTCGTTACTTTGCTTTGGGCATTCTCTTTTAGCCTGATTGGCGTCTATTTAGCTGGTCAAGTTGACGCTTGGTTTAGTGCATTAATGCGCATAGCACTTGCTGCCGTTGTTTTTATCCCTTTTTTGAAACTGAGATTGTTGCCGACCGCGCTAATAATTAAATTGATACTTATTGGAGCAATACAAATTGGGGTGATGTATGGATTTTATTATCATTCATTTTTGTACTTGAGCGTACCGGAAGTCTTGTTATTTACAGTCATGACGCCGATGTATATCACTTTGTTGAATGACATCCTTGATAGGCAAGTACACCCAAAGTTTTTACTCTCGGCTTTGATTGCCGTGCTGGGCGCTGTGGCAATTCGCTATAAAGGCATTGATGGCGATTTTCTTGTTGGGATGTTGATGGTGCAAGGTGCAAATCTTTGCTTTGCAACCGGTCAGGTTAGCTACAAGCGCTTAATGCAGAACAGTAGTTTTGAACATCACACTGTTTTTGGTTGGTTTTTTATCGGTGCTTTACTCGTTGCGGTGAGTTGCTTTGCGCTATTTGGCGACAGTGCTCGTTTGCCAACAAGTATGACTCAGTGGAGTATATTGGTTTACCTAGGAATAGTCGCTTCAGGGCTTGGATATTTTGCGTGGAATAAAGGCGCAACACAAGTTGATGTTGGATCACTTGCGGTGATGAATAATATGCTGATCCCGGCAGGGATAATCGTTAATGTGGTGATTTGGAATAGAGACGCGGATATTATTCGGTTATGTATTGGTGGTGCTGTTATTATGTTTGCTCTTTGGCTTAACCAAAAGCTAAATTTACGTCGCCAAGAGGCTTGAAGATATAATAAAAAAGCCCCGCTTTAAAAGGGCAGGGCTTGTCTTTCATGAAACAGAGAAATTTATCGGTTTACTCGCAATCAACCACATTACCAGTTTGGTTGTAACAAGTTTCTACTTGCTGAAGAACATGTCTGCACATGTAGGCTACGTTATTTTCCATACAGTTGAAGTAAGTGCCAATACCGCAGAGCCACTCACATTGTAATCAACGCGCCACTCATAGTATGAGTAGGGAGCTGTGCTTTGATTTTCCAACCAACGTTTAAAGACACTGCTTGAAACAATATCGTAAAGGGTCGTTGGACTAACACTGAAGCTCCGCCAACCATTATTAAAGCCCGTGTATGAACCCGACATTTCAACGGCCGCATTGGCTGCTTTGTAGTAAGGGTTGCTGAAATTACTTTTTTATCCACTTTTGATAGCAGACCTTGCCAATCGTCTACCCAAGTAATGCCTTCACAGCTATCTAAAAAGAGCACGCCTTTATCATCACCTTTACCGCAACTACCTTGCGGCAGCGCATCGGCAGTCCAAATATAATCGGAGTTTTTGCCACCTTCAATTTTTGCTTCGTATTCTGTTGAAGAGGTGATGCTCACATCATTGCCGCTACCACCATGCTGTTGCGAATTTTCATGGTAAGTAAATAAAATATCGTCACCACCATTGCCATAGGCTTTATGCCAACGCACGCTATTTATTTCATCATCGCCACTTTCGAACAGGGCATCATTGCCGTTGCCGCCATAGAGCCTATCTTCTCGGCCACTGTTGCCTGTTAGATAGTCGTCACCATCATCTCCATAAAGTTTGTCATTACCAGTATCACCATTGAGCACATCATCTCCCGCACCGCCATAAAGTGTGTCGTCTTTATCATCATGACTGTTACAGCCACTTTGTTCATAGATGTAACCATTCCCCGCATTAGCTAAACGACAGCCGCCACCTAAATAATCGTTATCTGCGCCACCAGAGAGCATGTCTTTGCCTTATCCGCCCATGAGTAAGTCGCCACCTGCGTCACCCATTAAAACGTCACCGTTACCCTCGCCAAATAATTGGTCATGATGGTTACCACCACTGAGCTGGTCATTACCGGCACCGCCATGAATGACGTCATTACCGTCTTCACCTAGGAGGCGATCATGACCGCCATTACCTGATATTGTGTCATGCCCTGCGCCACCATAAATTGTGTCGCCCTGACTACCAGATATGAGCGTGTCGTTGCCATTCTCACCATAAATCATTTGTTGCACGTCAATGCTTTTTACATCAAAGCTGTCGTTACCATTGCCCAATTTCGCTTGGATCATGCGTACTTGGCTTACGAAAAATGATTCGCAACTTGAGCTGCTTCCCACTTTTCTAGAGACCGTCAGGTCATCCGCAGAACTTGTTAGTGAGTAATTTTCGCTATCACTCGAACCATTAATTATGAGTATCGGTCCTTCAAGATAGACGGATGCACCGCCAGAAATACCATTACACGATGCTATTGCATAGTTTGAGAGGCCAAGCGAGAGCGCAAGACACAGAGAGTTTAATTTAAACGTCATTGTTTGATCCTTAAAATCGTTTTTTGTTTTTTTGAATACCAAAAAATCTCAATGGCGTTAGGCTAAAGGTGAAAATTGCAAAAAATATGGAGTATTAATGGGAACATCCAAAAGAAGTGCTTTATGGCAGGGAAGGTCAATATCAATATAAAAACGTAGAGCACATACGTACTCTACGTTCATTACGGTTATTATCTATCTAAGTTCATGACTTTAGTCCACGCTTTGACAAAGTCATCAACAAACTTCTGTTTAGAGGTGTCAAAGGCATACACTTCAGCGACTGCACGCAATTCTGAGTTAGAGCCAAACACTAAATCGACGGAAGTCGCAGTCCACTTCTGTTCACCGGACTGGCGGTCAAAGCCATTATAAACGCCTTCTTCTGAGGACTTTTTCCACACAGTTGACATATCCATTAAGTTAACGAAAAAGTCATTGTTGAGCGTGCCCGGATTGTTGGTGAGTACGCCGTGTTTCGCACCTTGATAGTTTGCGTCGAGTGAGCGCATACCACCGATAAGAGCGGTCATTTCAGGTACGCTCAGGTTTAGCTGATCCGCTTTATCGACTAACATCTGCGTTGGAGATTTGTAACTTTTGGCTTCATCGAAGTAGTTTCTAAATGCATCGGCATGCAGCTCTAACAAATTGAATGCATTCACGTCGGTTTGAGCTTGTGTCGCGTCACCACGACCCGGTGTAAAAGGCACTTGGATTTCAAACCCTGCATCGGTAGCTGCTTTTTCAATTGCTGCTGCACCGCCCAGTACAATTAGATCGGCCAAAGACACTTGGCTCTTATTAAAAAAGCCACTATTAAAGTCTTCTTGAATTGCTTTTAATGTAGTGAGAACCTTATCTGTTTCTTTTGGGTTATTGACTGTCCAGTCTTTTTGCGGCGCTAAGGCTAAGCGCGCACCATTTGCACCACCACGCATATCAGAGTCGCGATAACTTACGGCTGATGCCCACGCTACGCGAACTAGTTCTGACACACTTAAACCTGAGTCTAAAATCTTCGCTTTTAATGATTGCACATCGTCATTGTCGATATTAGAGATGCTGTTTGAGTCGATCGGATCTTGCCAGATCTGCACCTCGTTTGGCACCTCTTTACCTAAAAAGTTTCTTGCAGGGCCCATATCTCTGTGGGTGAGTTTGTACCACGCTTTGGCAAATGCGAGACGATATTCTTCTGGGTCGGCTAAAAAGCGCTCTGCAATTTTACGATACTCGGGGTCATATTTGAGAGCCAAATCAGCAGTGGTCATGACTGGCGCATGAAACTTGCCCTCAACATGCGCATCGGGAACTGCATTTTTGAGTGATTCATCTGTTGGGATCCATTGAGTTGCACCTGCTGGGCTTTTAGTTTGCTGCCATTCAAAGTTCAGTAGGTTGCTTAGATACAAAGATGTCCATCTGGTTGGTGCTTGCGTCCACGCGCCCTCTAGGCCACTGGTTACTGTGTCTTCTGAATGGCCTTTTCCGCATTTATTTTTCCAACCTAAACCTTGCGCTTCAATGGCTGCCGCACCGGGTTCTTTGCCAACGCAGTCTGCTGGTTTATGTGCTCCGTGCATTTTGCCAAAGGTGTGACCACCAGCGATCAATGCCAATGTTTCTTCATCGTTCATTGCCATTCGAGAAAAAGCAACGCGGATATTTTTTGCAGAGCCTAGAGGGTCTGGCACACCACGAGGACCTTCTGGATTGACATAAATGAGGCCCATATGTGTGGCACCTAGAGGACGTTGTAACTTGCCATCTTTTTCGTGACGATCGCTGGCGAGCATGGCCACTTCAGGGCCCCAATAAACGAGATCGGGCTCCCAATCATCGGCACGACCACCCGCAAAACCAAACGTTTTAAAACCCATATTTTCGAGCGCCACATTACCTGCCAGCACCATTAAATCCGCCCATGATAAGGCTTCACCATATTTTTTCTTTACAGGCCAAAGTAAACGACGAGCTTTATCTAAGTTACCGTTATCAGGCCAACTGTTAAGTGGATCGAAGCGCTGTTGGCCACCACCAGCGCCACCACGGCCATCAAGGGTACGGTAAGTCCCCGCACTATGCCATGTCATACGAATAAAAAACGGCCCATAGTTGCCGTAGTCCGCAGGCCACCAATCTTGAGATTGAGTGAGCAATGCGTCAATATCTTGCTTTACTTTATCCAGTTCGAGTGTTTGAAACGCTTTTGCGTAGTCAAAATCAGCGCCATAGGGATTTGAACGGGTATCATGGTCGCGCAATGGAGACAGGTTTAGTTGGTCGGGCCACCAAAACTGATTGCTTTTCGCTTCGCCCATCTGCGTCATGCCACTGCCCATCGCACCTTTAGGTTTGCTGGTTTGGCCTTTTTCGTGGGTGTCAGCAAATGCTGTCGTCGTAAATAACAATAGGCTGATGGCACTGGCGAGCACGTGCTTTTTGTGGTTATGCATATTCATCAAATAGATCCTTAACTAATGTAAGCCGTTTTAATAACCAAGCACATTGAGTGTATGTTTACCTCTAAATACAACCAATGTCTTGTAAATGAATTGTTTATGAGTATAGAGTGGGAAACTTACTATTGCTGGGAATTAAAACGATTAGAGTCATCGGTAAATTCGATAGATTTTTGGGTATAAATAGCACTTTATAAAATTCGTTAAAGCGCTCAATCACGATGTGATTAGTGCGGCAACTCTACTTGGAGATTATTGTTAAGTAAGGTATTAAACGCTTCAAATGACATGGGTTTGTAAAACAAATAGCCTTGTATTTTATAACAGCCTAAATATTTCAAAGTGCTGAGCTGTGTTTTAGTTTCTACGCCTTCAGTGATCACATCAAATCCTAAAAAGTTGGCAAGACTAGTGATAGTGTGAATGAGGATCGGGCTGTTTTCGTCCACTTCAAGTTTATCAACAAAAACTTTATCTATTTTTAGACAGTTGATTGGCAAATCAAGTAACTGATTAAAGCAGGTGTAGCCAATACCAAAGTCATCAATGGCGATCTTAAAGCCAATATTGCCAAGTTCTGCAAGTACCTCTTTAACGTGGACTTCATTTTTCATGATCGAGGTTTCGGTGATCTCCAACAAAATATGTCGTGGGTTAATGGGATATTTACGTAGCTCAGACTTTATGAATTCCAAGAATCCTGAGTGACATAGTTGTCCATTGGAAATATTGACAGAAACATATTTGAGGCGTCCAGATTCTATGTGATGAGAAATACCTTTAAGCTGTTCAAAAGTTTGTGTGATCGCCCATTGACCAATGACGTTAATCAGTCCAATAGATTCAGCTATGGGAACAAATACCGCGGGCGAAATAGGCCCTTTTGCTGTGGTACAGCGCAGTAGCGCTTCTCCAGCAATCACTTTATTTGATGACAAATCCACGATAGGTTGAATGACCATTGAAAAATGATTATTGTTAATAGCCTCACGCAACTCATAGGCAATATCAAATTTGCTTTTCATTTCCTTATCAAGTTGTGGATTGTATTCCAAAATTGCATCGCGGCCTTTTTCTTTTGCTTCATACATGGCAGTATCCGCTTTGCGAACCAATGTGTTTGCAGCTTCACTTGCGCCATGCCCTAGAGAGTATCCAATGCTACAACTGAGATAAATAATTTGCCCCATCACCTCGAATGGTTCCTTGAGGCACTGATTGATTTTATAGGCAAGCACTTGTACTTGTTCTGCGTCATCAACGTTGTCACATAAAATTACAAACTCATCGCCTCCGAAGCGAGACAAAGTGTTGCCGGGATCAATGGTATCTAGCAGTCTACTGGCTGCACAGACTAACAGCATATCGCCAAAGTCATGGCCAAAAATATCGTTAACCGATTTAAAGTGGTCTAAGTCGATAAACAGCAGGGCCACCTTGGCATTTGTAACGGTTGAGCGTCTTAGTGCAGCCGAAAGCCTACGGTGAAACAATGAGCGGTTAGGCAGGTGAGTCAGTGTATCGTGGTTTGCTTGCCACTCTAATTGCGCTTGTTGTTCTTTTTGGTCAGAAATATCAACTATTGTGACGGTGAGAACACTTTTTCCGCCTGAATTCGCTTTGGAAATGGAAGCTGTGGCAGGAAACTCGGAGCCGTCTTTTCGATAGCCTGAAATTTCTTGCCGAGCGCCCATTTTTCTCTGCTCATCTTTTGACTGCAAAAACTGCGCAAAGTACAGGTCATGCTTTTCTCGATAACGAGGAGGAATTAAATGTACTATATGTAAACCAATTAACTCTTCTATGGGATAGCCAAATAACAACGTTGCTGATTCATTGGCAACGAGAATATGCCCAGATTCATCGGTTGCAATCACGGCAATGTCGGCTTGAGCGAGTACTTGTTCGGTGAGCTGGGGTATAAAGTCGCCCTTTGACTCATAAACGGCTAAATCGGTATTTTCTTGGCCAGATAAAGGCATGACTTTAACGCGAAATTGTAAGCCATCACTTGAGTTACCAATGAGGTATAAAGGTTCTTTGTTGGCGATATGGCTCGTTAAAGTATCTAAATTATTTGTTAAGCTCTCGAATATGTAATCGGGGAGGTCAGGGATCGACACTTGATGGCTTAAATTTTCTAAAAAGTGTTCGGCTGGATACATTTGTATGAGCTTCCAGCTAGCAACATTCAGTTTGGGGTTATCAGATACAACAAAGTGCGCCATTTCTGACTTTTCGAAGTGATGTTTGTATCGAGGCGGAATAATTGGCTCAATTTGTCCAAACGATTGAATGATCTCAAACTCACCAAGGTCATTGCAGCGGCTGAGGTAGTTATTTACATACGCGTGATGTGTCGCGGCATCCATCTTAACATGGCCTTGCGGGCTTTCTACCTCAACGTGTTCAAGTGCATGTATTAACGCTTCGGGCTCCACACTTTGTGCCTGATTAGCTGCTTTGGCAAATGCTTTCACGCATAAATAGGTGCCTTCGCCAAAGTTAGTGAGCCCGCCATTGCCTGTTGGTAACAAGCCATTAATTGATTCTAGGCGTTGTAGCCTTTCAAGGTAGTGCTGGTTTGCGGCTGTCGGTACAGACATAAAATAACTGTTACTGGAATAAAAGCCACTTTTTATGTTGTTGGGCATTGCAGAGGCCATCACTTCATCAAAATGACCCATCACAACAGCTATCCTATCTTTCAATCCCATTTCAGCAAATTGTGTTAATAAGTTGACTTGATCAACGCCTGCAAAGTAGGGCACAAACACATCAGCGCCAGATGTATATAGGCGATAGAGCATAGATCGAAAATCAGTGTTACCTTGTGGTAAATATTCTTCTCCGACAATTTCACCGCCAATCTTATTTAAAACGTGTTTGGCCGCATCAATTGACCCTCTTGGCCATTCATAATTGGCGCCAGCAAAGAAAAACTTCATGCCATGACGTTCGGCCATATAGGGCACCATTTTTTCTATTTGCTGATTAGGTAGTGCGGAGAAAGAGAAAAAGTAATGGCCTTTTATGGAGCCTTCATAAAATGAGAAGTTGAGATAAGGAATTTTTTCAACTTCAGCAACATCTAAATTAACGGCAATACGCGAACTTGAAAGCAAGTTACCAATAATGGCATGACAGTAGTGTTCGTGAACTAGGTTTTTGGCTGCAGGTACCGCAGTTTGGGGCACGCTGCCATCATCAACAATAACGAGTTTGAGCGGTCTTCCAAGTATACCGCCAGCTTCATTTATCTCCGCACATGCAACTTTTGCTGCGTTCGATATTTCCTCGCCATAAAGCGCAACCACGCCACTTAGCGGAGCGAGTAAGCCAAGGGTAATGTCTTCCTGTGATCCCATTATTCTGTACGACCTTTTTGTGTTTTTCACTCTACCAAGTTAAGCGTAGACACTAGATGTGATTCTGACAAAAAAGTCGTAATTTGTGATTTTACGTTGCTAAATCAAAGACTGAGAGACGCGTGGACAGGGTTGATGAAACGTTTGATTCATTGTCTGAGTATCAGTTCAGGTCTAATACTCTGCTAGGGCCCTAGGTAGCACTTAAGGCCTTTTTTGATTATCGTTTTAGCCAATCTCAAATGACGTGACACCAAAAATGCGTGTCAGTGGCAAATCTGGTTTTTCACCTGTATACATTCGGGCTGTTTCAAAAGAAGGTAGCATCTTGTGACGTTGAGCAAGTGATACGGCATCTAGGTTCACCTCTGGCACATCGAGAAAAATAGCTTCGTTCGATGGAACTTTTGAGCTTAAAGCTAAGAATAAAGACTCTGCAAACTCACTGCTATCGGCAAATAGAGGACCAATTTTATACCCTGAGCGGCACGGACGTATCACGCCATATCCTGCCAACCTTCCTTCGTGCAAAATCCCTAGAGCGTGGCTGTTCGGTTGTGTTATCCATTGCTGTAAAAAACGCTGACGGTCCGCTGGAAAAAAGTCAGACTCGTATTGACTGATTTGTTCAAATGTCAGCTCTGATAGCGCAACCACATTGTCGTCAGTGGGGGCTGTATTGCCACCTTGACCCTCGTAGCGGATATTGCTGTACGCAAGTTTAAAGCCCGACTTTTTGTAGTTATCCTGTTGTGCGACCACCCCATCAAGGCCGATATTACAACCCTTTAGATAATCAAGCCCCGCTTGCCATATTTGCCAACCATAGCCTTGACTACGATACTGTGGTTTGACGATGTAAAACCCTAGAAAGCCGAAATCACCTTGGTATTTAACCACGGAAATTGACGCGATGGGCTCATCATCCAAATAGCCCATTAAAAAGCCATTGGGGTCGGCTGCATAGTAACATTCTGCGTCGCTATTGCCGGGGTTCCAACCTTCTTGAGCTGCCCAGTCCACCGCTATATCTAGCTCGGCTTTGCTCATGGTTTTAATGGTAAATTGTTTGCTTCGCATGATGTTTCCTTAATCGGCTTAGGTGGGCATTGATGAGCATACTAACAAGTCGGTTTTCTTGTGCATAGTCTAAAAAGTAAGCCTGATGCTGGTCACAGAGCTTCAAAGCGTGACCAACCCGTTTATTGACACATATAAACAAACGCACACGCAGAGTTTTAATGAAGCATATTGAAAGTACTTTGGGGCGGTTTTTATAATAACCTTAAGAAATTTAACTGCTTATATGTTATGTTGGTTAAGGCTAGCTTCACAGGTACATGTTAGCCTGTTTTTAATTTGTCCAAAACAATATATAGGGAAGTAAATGAATAGTTTGATTCATCGTTTTGCCGCGTTACTGACAAGCTCATTAATTCTATTTTGTTCATATGTACAAGCTGATAATGGGTCTTTTGAAATTCCCAGAAGCCATATCGTGGAGTTGCAAGACAGCCAAACACAGCATGTCTATCCGCTTTTCATTAAATTACCGCGCAGCTATCAAAAAAATCCAAATAAACGTTATCCTGTTATCTATCTCACCGATGCTTGGTATAGTTTTCAAATTGTATCTGGTGCAACGCGTTTCCCGATGAATACAGGCAAAATGGCTGAAGCCATTATTGTTGGTGTATCGTATTCCAAAGGGTCAAAAGGCAGTGAAAGCCGGGTACGAGATTATACGCCGTACAAAGCAAGCGACTGGAAGTTAGCAACAGGGCAAGCAAAGCAGCACCTGCGCTTTTTAGAACAGCAAGTGTTTACCTACATAGACAAAAATTTTAGAACTCAGCCTTCGCAGCGTACTTTTATGGGCAATTCGTTAGGTGGGTTATTTGGTAGCTATATTCTCACAACTAAACCCGCTTTATTTAGTAGTTACGTACTGGGCAGTCCATCCCTTTGGTATCAAAATAAAGCCATTTTCAATGAAGTCGAAAAGCTCAGTAACAAAGGTGTGAAGGAGCATACTAAGGTTTTTATTGCCGTTGGCGCACAAGAAACCAAAGCCCACATGAATAACGACATGGTGGGGGATGCGCAAGCTTTTTACGCTCTGCTACAAAATAAGAAAATAAGCACTCTGGAAACAAAATTACTGGTGATCCCAGAGGCAAATCATGAAACGGCATTCCCAACAACAGCCATACAAGGTTTGTATTGGATTTATAAAAATAATTAATAACACAAAAGAAGTACAAGATGAAAAACCGCTCACTTATTTTTGGCTTATTTGGTGCGATGGCGTCATTTAACACTTTAGCTGCCACTATTCTCGATGCCATACCTGAATCGGCATCGGCAAACGATAAATTTGTTTTTTATTCCCACGGCTTCATAGTGGAAGGCGATAACCCTAAGCCGGTAGAAACAAAAAATGGTTGGGGAGAGTATGACTTTCCCGCTGTGAAGCAAGCGTTGGCGGATGATAGCTACACGCTTATCGCGCATCATCGAGCTAAAAACACAGATCCATTTGACTATGCCTACGAGCTAAATAAGCAAGTACGCACTTTGGTTGCAAAAGGCGTTAAGCCCGAGCACATTACTTTGGTTGGCTTTTCTCGTGGCGCATTTATTACCGGACTGACGTCAGATAAGTTATCTGATTTAGGTGTCAATACGGTGATCTTAGCCGGTTGTGGACGTTTGGTGTGGAAAAAGCACACGGATATTAAAGTGTATGGTCACGTGTTATCGGTTTATGAAAAGTCGGACAAGTCGCAAAGCTGTGCCTTACTTGATAAAAAAAGTACGCAAACGTCTTCATTTGCAGAAATAGAAATAAATACAGGCCTGTCACATGGCGCGTTTTATCGACCGCTCAAACAGTGGGTTGAGCCAGTTAAAGCATGGATAAAAGCGCACTCCAACTAACGCGAGTTAGAGGTTTAATGTGGGCATGGCGATACGCCAGCCCACATTGATCAAGCCGTTTGTTTTAGCATTGACTTCTGAGCTTTGGAGGGGATTTTCTCCGCTTTTATACCAAATAATCCTGCCAAGAGCGTGTTGCGTTTAATAACTTCAAAGCTAAGTACACATGCGCCAATGGTCAGCACAATCACAAGCAGAGCCTCAATCCTAGGGTGTAGTTGCAGCGCCTTCAAAAACCAGGCAATTATGATGATCAGCGTTTGATGTAGCATGTAGTAGGGCAAAATGGCGCGATTGGTATAGCTAAAAAAGCGGCTTGGTTTGTTGAGGTAAAACCCGGCCATCCCCACCATAGTAAATATCCATAACCAGTGGTTTGCACTATGAACTAGCCCATAAAAGAGCTTCACGAAAGCGTTTGAGTCGTAGAGGCTTGCCAGTGTTGACCAAACACCGTGACGGTCGGCGATAATAAAGGCATAGCAGAGCAAGGCGATGACGAATGTGGCTCGGTGATGTGTGATCACAGCTCGCCACCAGCTTTTTTGCAGCGCGAAAATATAGCCTACGATAAACACTAAAAAGTACTTACCATGGTTGTACCAATCGTTGATAAGGTCGTGCGTTGTCGGGAATGAAGTACGTAACATCCACCAGACTAGGATTAGCATAACTATACATGCGGCGAGCATCATTGGCAGTGGTACTTTAGCTACTGTTCTGGATTGTGCTACACGGCTAAGCAGCGGTTTGATTGCAATGGTAATTAAGCAATAAGCCCAAACATACGGCAAAAACCACAGGTGATTCCAAGTTAATAAGCCGATTGGACCGTGATGTTCCGCCAATAAATGGGTATTTGGATTGATATATGCGAGCCAAAATTGCCAAAAGCCCGGTTCAATGATGTTTTGACTCAGCGCCTCAAAATAAACCTGTGGGCTGACAATCACAAACATACCAAAGACGAGTGGTACAAACAGGCGTATCGTTTTGAGTTTAACGAGTGTGAGCGCTTTAAATTTATGTACTGATAATGCTAGCGCTAATCCTGAGATAAAAAACAATAAGGACATACGCCAAGGGTTGGTGAGTATCATTACATCTTGGAGCCATTCATAGGTGAAGGCACTTTTTATATGCCAACCCCAGTCGGCGACATAATACATTGCAGTGTGATATAAAATAAGTACAGCAAATGCTAAAACGCGAAGTGCATCGATGTCGTAGCGTCGTTCATTTTGCATGATAATGACCTTGCATTAGAGTTGAATTGTGCACAAAGCTTGGCAAATAAATAACCCTGAAAATATAGCTAAGTGAATGATAGGTAGGCTTTTAGTGATAAACGGTGGAATAGAGGGATAAGCAAAGTGGAATTGAAGCAGATTGATAAACATAAAGGCATATTTATCTATATAGCCGTCGCTTTATACTTGTTTATCAATAACGGAATTAATGCGCTATCTGTTTGGAGCGAACATACCCGTTCAGGAGAACCCAGTATTCAAATGTGGGAGCCTTTTGCATGGGAATACACCAGCGCGATGAGCGTGTTAATTATTATTCCCTTTATGTTTGCTTTTTTTAAACGCGTACCACTGAACTTTAATCATATAAAGAAACAATTTGTTTTGCATGTATTCGCCAGTTTTGTGTTTACGGTGTTACATATCGGGTTAATGGTCGCCCAGCGAGAGGTGATCTATTTTCTGGCACAAAGCGATTACAACTTTGGGCCGATCCCTCGAGAGTTTTGGTATGAGTACCGTAAAGATGCTTGGGGTTATGTACTTTGGCTGGTGGTGTTTAACGTGGTCAGCGCAGGATATGCGAGGTTAAAAGGAGAAGCGAGCGAAATTGCATTAAACGAGGATGATGCGCAAAGCAATTGTTCAACGCAAATGGCACCAGAGCATTTCTTAGTTAAAAAACTGGATAAAGAGTTTCTAATCAAGGTAGCGGATATAGAGTGGTTAGAGTCGGCAGGCAATTATGTGAATTTACATAGCCAAGGGCGCATATATCCACTTAGAGCTACACTGGGACAGTTGTCAGAGCGCCTCGCTGAGAAAGGATTTAGCCGCGTGCACCGTAGTTATACTATCAATCATCATGTTATTGACAGCATTAGCTATCAACCCAGTGGTGATGGCGAAATTACGCTAAAAACAGGTAAGAGACTTAATTTATCTCGACGTTATAAAGATGAGTTTAAAAAGCGCTTAAGTTGATATTTTTCAGCTTAATCGCTTGATATGTGGAGGGAGCTTATACTTTAACCTTAGTTACGGATAATTTAAGCAAGGAGCTGAATAAAATCGTCATTTGCCATCACTGGATGAAATTCGGTAATAGAATAAGTTACTAAACTACTTTGGATAAACGGGTCGCCATTGAGTACTTGTCTTAGTTCATCTTCATTGTCATGTTGTGACAGAAGTATCCCACCTGTTCTTGGTTCTTTTCGCCCACCAAACATCAATTTTTTGTTTTCGTATTGTGTTGCTAGGTAATTGCGATGCTGCTGAGTTAACTCAGGTGTGATTTTTTCTACATCAATAAATGTCATATCAACCAAAAACATAGTTTTTTCCTTTTGCCGATTTATGTATAGTGCTACTCAATTAGTAGCATGTTGTGGCGGTACTCTACCGCTACTTTTTTAGAAGCGCAAGAGTTATGTCAACACCTTTACCTAAAAACCCAGTGCGAGGCTCAACCACTGGTGTCGCCATTATGGCTGTTTTTGACCTACTAGGTCGAAAATGGAATATGAGAATTTTATGGGAGCTTAACGAGTCAGGCCCCTTGAGCTTTAGAGCAATACAGGCCAAGTGTGATGGTATGTCGCCATCAGTACTCAATACGCGTATAAAACAACTCTCACAGGCCAAGTTGGTGGAGAAACATGAAGATGGCTACCAGTTAACGGAGCTTGGCTGCACTTTAATCACTACGCTTCATCCGTTGAGAGCTTGGGCAAAACAATGGGAGCAATCTCTAGATGAAAATACACCATCTAATTAACGGTAAAATCGACACTATGTGCCTTACGTGATTTTTTTTCTAGCCGCTTGCGTTCGGCTTTTTTAACGTGCTTGCTTATCCATTTTGTGAGTTTTTTCATGAGCTCAGGTGGAAAATCATGCCCCATGCCAAGCACAATTTTTAGTTTGGCTTTACGTATTTGTTGCGCTGTTTTTTGCCCAGCAGACAGCGGAAAAATAGGGTCTGCGCCACCGTGGATCACTAAGGTGGGTGCTTTGATTTTGCTGATCAAATGGTCTCGCGTACCGCCATGAGTGAGCGCAACCAGTTGGCGTTTGAAGCCACTTGGGTTGTGGGCGCGCTCCACATTGAGACGGGCTTGCTGTGTTAGGGTGCGCTCATCCTGTGGAAACTCGGGACTGCCTATGAGTTGATTGAGCTTTACTAGATAATCAATCGCAGCCTCTTGTGAATGGGCCGTAGATTGCAAGCGCATCAGTTTAAACATGAGTTTTAAGTTCCCAGGTGATAATCTCGGTGGTGAGGAAGAGGACATAATAGACGTGAGGCTCAGTACCTTTTTTTTATATTGTGCAGCGAGCCGCTGAGCTATCATGCCACCCATCGATGCGCCGACAAGGTGTGCCTTTTTAATTTTAAGTGCCGCCATCAGTGCCAGCACGTCGCTCCCCATATCATCAAGCGTGTAAGGGACTGAGCCAGACAGTTTTAAGCGTCTTTTCAACCAAGTCGTTACTAGGTTGGGTTTACCGTGATGATCGAGTTGGCTTGAGAGCCCTGTATCTCTGTTATCAAAACGAATAACGCGAAAACCTTTGTTCACCAAGCCATAGTAAAATGAGTCTGGCCATACGGTCATTTGTGCACCTAGCCCCATAATTAAAATAATTGCAGGAGCCTTTGCATCGCCTTCGTCTTGATAATTAATGGTAATGCCATCTTGGGTCTGGATTGTGGGCATAGTAACACGAGTCTTTGCCAGTTTCTCATCGAAGCGATAAGTATAGTCATAGCTGTGTGTAAATTTGATAACATGAAGTAAAAAGTCGTTGAAATTTAGTACTAAAAAAACCTCAAAAATGACTTGCCAGTGGGCTTAGCTATCTACATAATAGCACGCCGCACATTGGTGGTAATTTGCACAATTTATAAGGAAACGCAATGAGTAAAAAACGCTCCGTCCATGCGCATCAGCGTGGTGAAATCAAAGACAATGCACTTAAAGCGTTGGTCACAAGCCCATTGTTTAAAACGAAAGTTGAGAAGTCGAAAAAAGGAAAAGGTAGTTTTAAACGCAACGCAAAACATAAAGGCCAAGAGCCTTACCTTAAGGCAGCATAAGCAAGCTTTAAGATAAGACTTTTATATTACGCCGCCACGGCGAGTTTTGTCGTGACGGCTTTTGCCGAAAAACTTTTTAACGACAGCACTGCCGCCATAAAACTTAGGCTAAATAAAGCGCTAAAAGTCATTCCGCCAATAATTACGGCCGCTAAGCCACGATAGATTTCGGCCCCTTCAGCGGGGTTGAGCATCAAAGGTAGCATGCCAAAAATACTGGTGCAGGTACTCATGTAAATCGCGCGTTTGCGACAGTGAAGAGCGTCAACAATAGCATCTAATTGTGCCATACCTAAATTCATATTCGCTTGGAATTGATTGGCCAACAAAATGGCATTGTTGATAACTAGCCCCATTAGAATGATAAAACCAATCATGGTGATCATATCGAGATTTTGTGCAACAAAAACATTAAGTAAGTTAAGGAAAAGCATTCCCCCAGCCATTGCCAAAGGCATACTGGCGATAACTGCAGCGGTCAATTTCCACGAGTTGAGTGTTAGCCACAGCAAGAACATTAAGATCACCATCGACAATGCAAACATATTCATAAATTCTGTTAAAAAGTGATTGAGTTTATCTGCGCTGCCGCGAAGCTTAATTGACAGTCCTGAAAGCGGCTCTGAGGTTTGTTGTTCTTGAATATACTGCGTGACTTGCTCAAAAAACTCGCCCACGGTTTGCTCCGGTGGTGGTGTAAGGTTGAGTGACACACTCGCTTGCTGATTTATCCTGAGCAAGGTTGAAGGGGCCAGAGTAAACGAGGCGTCGGTTAGTTCAGATAAAGGCACCAAACCAACGGATGGGATCATGATTTGGGTAGCCAGCATATGTTCTAGATCGGTATTGTCTTGCGACTTCAAATAGAAAGGGAGGTTTTCTCCTTCACTCGCAAAACGGCCAAGATAAAGGCCTTGACTTAAGAGTTGAAGATGTCGTGTCAAAAAGTCACTATTTACGCCAAATCTAAGCAGTTGTTCATATTTAGGGCTAAAAGCAATTCGAGCATTTTGGTTGGCAAGTTCGGTTTGTGGCTCAATATTAGCATTAGGAAATCGTGACTGTAGCTTTTGTAATAACGTTTGGCCTTGAGTTTGTAAAATCTGCAAAGAAGCACCTTGTAGGTCTAATTGAGTTTGTCGGTTATTCGGTAGTGCGAAGCTCAATAAGTTACCTTGACTAATGTGCACCTTAGTGCCAGCAATATCATGGGTAACATATCGGCTTATCCAATTTTTAAAGGCTGGATAGTCCCAACCTTCAGGGGGGTAAAAATATAGCAAACAAGCACCTGGAAAGCAGAACATGCCAGTTATATCGTACAAAGGTGCATCGGGTTTATTCTTTTGTGACTCTATACGTGACAAAATTGGTGTTGCAATGTGCTTTTCAACTGCTGGTAGAGACAGGGGATCTGAGTAACTAATATAGGCTAAGGCGACACGACTTTTTGGATTAGGTAATACATCCAATGAGGGGCTTGATGCAAATACAATGAAAATAGCGATAGGCAGCCCAAGCAACAAAGAAATTGTGCGCAGCCATGATTGGGTCGCAGTGCGAGCTTGCCATGTCGTTTTTGCTGCACTTGATATTTTCTGCTTGAACGCTTTGATAACCAGATACCTTGCCAATACGGGTATCAAGAGCAGAGCAACTAATAAGGAGGCGATAAGTGCACTTGAAATGGTAAAAGCCAAATCTTCAAATAACTGTGCTTGTGCGCCGGAAATTAACAAGACAGGGATGAAGATCACAATACTTGAAAAAGTTGAAGACAAGATCGCACCTTTTACCTCTCTCACTGCCTGTAAAATACGTTCTAGCTGGCTACCAAGGTGAGGTTGTTGCAGTTTTTGTTCAATACTTTCTACAACAACTATTGCTGCATCCAGTAATAAGCCAACCGACAATGCCATCGCTGCCAAAGAGATCACATTTAGGCTATGACCAAATATGGCCATAGCAACTAATACGATAGCCAAACACACAGGAATACTGATAAAAATTAGGCTGACGGTTTTTAAATTGCGCAAAAAATAAAACAGGATTAGCGTTGAAAGTAGCACCCCTACAACAAGCGCGATATAAACCTGCGAGATTGCATTGTTGATGGCTTTGGAATCATCTCGGCTGAGCGCTAATGTCATATCAAACTGCTTTAGCGTGCCTTGGTTGAGTCGTTCAATAGCAAGCTTGATCTTTTTAACGGTTTCAAGTGCGTTGGTATCTTTACTGGGGCTAAATCTAAAGTAAAAAGCTCGATGGCCGTTCATAGATGCAAATGACCACTTTTGCTCGAGTCGTTTTGTAACTGTGGCGACATCTCGCAGCCTGACGATATGGCCTCCAGTGTCATAGAGCGGTAGGTTATTTAAGTCGCTTAAACTAAGCTGACCGGAGAAATGTAGTTCATACTCTCGCTCCCCTAACATGAGGCTACTACCAGAACGATCAGCTAGTAAACGTAAGGGAGCAATGAGATCGGCTAATGGAATTTGCAGCTGTGCAAGCTTTGCGCTATCTACCTCAATATCCACTTTTTTATTAGTTGGATTGCTAGTAGTCGCAATGCTTGCCACACCTTCTATGTTAATCAATGCTGGGTAAACAATATCGTTAAATACACGAGCATATTCCAGTTTTGATACAGGCTTGGTCGCATAGAGCATTGCGGTTGCAAGTGTAGCGCCTGAAGCATTGGCTTGGTTTTGCACAAACGGTGCAGGTACGTTGGCGGGCCAATTGGGAACTTGCGATATACTGGTGAGAGTTTGCATGTATGCCTGGCCCATATCAGTGTTGGGTTTGAACACCAAACGCGTCGTGGCCATACTGTTGCTGATATTGCTTTCGATGAGAATATTGTTGGCCAGTCCAGATAAAGATTCTTCTAATGGCGCGACCAATGTTTGTTCAATTTCTTGCGCGGTTTTACCAGACCAATTGGTGTAGATAGTGATTTCAGGTCTATCAATCGTAGGTAGAAGCGCATTGGGTAATTGAGTGCCTACAATAGCCCCTAGTAAGCAAAGTATTAGTGCTATTGCAATAACGACAGAGCTGAACTTTTTAACGATTAGTTCAATCATAAGTCACCTTTTCTGTTTGCTCCTTGCTGGACCCCAGTAACGGCGTAACGCTCATGTTCTCTGTCAGTGTTTGTTGGCCTAAGCTCACCACATGATCTCCAGCTTTTAGTGATGACTTAACTAAAAAGGAATTGGAAAGGTTTTTGATAATTTCCACCGATTGTTTACGCACTTTTGACTGGCTATCTAGTTGCCAAACATAGTTTTGACTTTGCGCAAGTACGACTGTCTGTGCGGGTAAAACAAATAGGTTATCGGCACTCGAGCGCATGGTGATCTGCACACGCTGATTTAAAGGATATTTAGATAAAGTATCACCTTCATTTTTAAAAAATAATGCTAACACTTGGCTTGCTGAGTCTAGTGATGCACTAGTGCGGGTTAGAGTCAAAGGCGTGGCATCTTTGAGCAAAAATGTATTGTTTGCTAATGCTTCTTGATTTTGTGCAAGCCAGTTGGGTAATTCACATTTGAGCTCTTTGCTTGGGTCGGCAACAAACATAAGAATTGACTGGCCATTGGCGACGAACTGTCCGGGTGTGGTTTGTACTTGAGTAATATGACCATCACTCGGTGCATGGTGTGAAAGGGCGCTGAGTCGAGTTCTCAATTCTTGAATTTGCAACACCAACTTTTCATGATTAAGTTCCGCGGTATCTCTTTGTTGTGCCAATTGATTAAGTTGTGACTCTGAGACATGTTCACGACCTAATTGGGATAAACGCTCAAACTCAGTCTGCGCATAGGCCAATGTACGTTTTTCAACTTCTTGCTGGGTTTGCAATTGCTGGAGTTGATACTTTAAGTAGGTACCATTTTGTAATGCGATCACTTCGCCCTGCTTGGCTTTACTTCCTTCAGGCAAAATGAAATCTAGTTTTGCATCTACTTCACTCGAAATCGTGAGCGGAAATGGCACTGTTATCTCGCAGTTAAGCAAGTTTTCTATGCCTGTATGCCAAGGTTTCACAGCTTCAACTTTGACAAGTGTTTCACTACAGTATCCCAAAAATGGCATGAGCGCTGAGAGGAGCGTGCAAATAAGTACACAGATCGTCTTTAGAATGGTTTGGTTCATCAATGAGGTCCTTGTTAAACTTTTGCTGTGAGCACAATCATTCATTTTTATGCATGATTAGCCATGGACGGATAATGAACTTAACGGTACACTGGATTAGTCATAAAAAGTCATACATATAACTTATTGATAATTAGGTTAATAAAAATTGAATTTCGCAAATGAACGTGATTACCAAATAGCAGATAAGCAGGTGTTCTTTCGTACTGGTTTGGTAAAGGACGGCGAACGAACAACTAAATTAGAGCCTCTCCCTTTGGCTTTTTTACACTACTTGGTACATAACGCGGGCAAAGTGGTGGCTCGAGATGCGCTGATAGAGCATGTTTGGTGTAATCGCTATGTGAGTGATGATGCAATTAGGCGCGTTGTTAAAAAACTAAGAGCCGCGCTGGGCGACGATGCTAAAGAACCTAAATTTATCAAAACAATTCCCATGCAAGGTTATGTGCTGATTGCATCACCATTACTGCTTGAAGAAGTTGAAAAGCAATCTAGCGCTAGTTTTTCATGGCGATTCGTACAATGGTTAAAAGCGAATCAATGGCTGGGTTTTGCGCTGTTGCAGGTATTTGTGCTTTTATCCGTATTGGCTTATCTTGAGTTACGGCATAGTCAGGGTGCTCAAAGTGGCACAGCTTCCGATTCACCAGTAATCACCTTGCTGACGCAAATGTCGGGCTCAGAAATAAACGCGACTTATCATCCAAAACATGACACTGCCTTGTTTATCCACCGAGAAAATAATGACAGTCCATTTTCGTTGGTTAGAAAAAACCTAACTACTGGGCTTGTGCATAAACTGACATTTGATGCCAATAATTACTTGTATGTTATTTTCTCCAAAGATGGTGATTATGTCGCTTTTTCCAAAGATACAGCTAATGGTGTGAAAAGTTATGTTGCGGAGTATCGTGATTCTGGTTTTAGCAATATTCAACCGTTATCTTTAGGCTCAGGTGACGCTACTGTTTTGTCATTTGGTCAAGATAACAACACCCTGTATGTGGCAGCTCAATCGTCAGGTCATAAAGAAGGGTTCCAGAATGCAGTCTATAAATACTTGATTCGTGATAAGCGCATGCAGCAAGTGACATTTCCATTTGTAAAAGGATATGGAGACTATGCGGCTAAATTGTCTCCTGATGGACGATATTTAGCGATTGCTAGGAATGTTTCAGAACGTCGTTATCATTTGTTGATCCATGATTTGCATCAACAAAATATTGTCAGTGAAATCAATTTAGGCTTTTTTGCATCCAATTTAGTGTGGGAAAAAGAGCGTTCTGACAAATTAGTGATCACGAGTTTCAAAGGCGATATGTATTACTTTGATTTACGTACTGAACAGTTACGAGAACAAGCTGGAAGTGGGCCTGGCCTTAACGATGCATTTTATTCTTGTGGTCATAAATGCGTGTTCATGCGCCAACATCATATGAACTACAAAGATAATGTTGAGTTGAAAAATCCATTTAGTCAATCTGAGGTTACTCAGCTTTCCTACTTTGCAAATCCGAATGCCGATTTTAGTCCAATTTATAATCCTGCTGGAAATGGCATTATTTATGCCAGTAAGTCGGCTGAAAAAGGGGAAATAAAGTCTCTTGATCTTTCAGGTCATGAGCAGGTGCTATATACCTTTAACCCAAGACACATAGTCACAGATCTTTCTGTTAGCCCACTGAATGACAAGCTATTAGGGAAGCTTGAAGAGCGGCTATTTGTGTTAGATCTGAACTCAAAACAGTTTACACAAATGAGTTCAGTGGAAGAGCAAGTTGATATGCCTATGTGGAATAGCAGCGGTACTGGGTTTTATTACACCCGCATAGAAGGAACCACAGATGTACTCTATTTTTACGATGTGCTCAGCGCACAAAAACAAAAAGTGGAAGAAGGGATACTCGCTCGCAAGGAAATAAACACTGAGAAGAGCTTTGTGCTGGATAGCCAATACCAGCTTTGGTTAGAAACGAGCCAAGGAAAGCGAGAAAGGCTTGTTCAATTTAAACATCGAGGCCAGTTTAGTTGGCATGTTCATAGTGATTATGTTTATTGGACCGAGCAAGACAAGTTAAATGTATATTTAAATCGCGTTGATGTGCATAGCAAGCAGGTGGAACGGCAAGTGTTGTTTGAAAATAGCTGGGATCTGGAATTTAGTATGCACCCACAAGGCGATCGACTACTCGTTTCCCACTCATTGTTGGCCAACAGTAATTTGGTCAAGGTGCAATGGCCTTAATGTTTATCGAGAATAATAATCATGAATGAATTTGCCACTATGTTTCAACAAGCTGTTAGTGGCTTTCAAGCAATGTCCGCTTGGGAGTACTTGGCAGCAGGGCTCTCTATTGCATATATGTTGCTTGCGATGAAGCAGAGTGCTTGGTGCTGGGTTGCCGGAGGGATCAGTACCTTGATCTATACTCTGCTATTTTTCAATGGCGCATTGCTCATGGAGTCATTGCTGAATTTGTTTTACTTAGTAATGGCGGTGTACGGTTGGTGGCAATGGCGGCAAGGGGCTTTATTGGGTGATAAACTTGCACTGGTCGAGCAAAGTGCATTACCGATAGTGAGCTGGTCGGTAAAAAAGCATATGTGGTTAATTTGCACCACCTTGATTATTTCAATCTTGGTGGGCTACATCATGGATAATTACACTTATGCTGACTTTGCATACTTAGACTCGCTAACGACATGCTTTGGGGTTGTGACTACCTACCTGTTGGCTAAAAAAGTGTTAGAGAACTGGCTATATTGGGTTGTGATTGATGCGGTTTCAATTTACCTTTATGTAAGTAAAGGATATTTCCCAACCACCGTATTGTTTGTATTTTATACGATCCTTGCTGCAGTTAATTATGTGCAATGGCGAGCTGCGTTAAAGCAGCAGACTGTGAGTATGATAAAATAAGTTTTTGACTTAAAAGGATATAAGCTATGGATCATTTACAAGCGCATCAATATTTAATCTCAAAACCTGAGGCCACAGTAAGTCAGCCTTTTGGTGAAGGGGTCGATGTCTATAAAGTCAAAAACAAGATGTTTGCCACTTTAGCGCGGGGCGATAACATGGGCGGCAATGATGCGAGTCATTGGCGAATGAATCTGAAGTGCGATCCAGATGAAGCTCAAGCGTTAAGAGATATTTTTCCCTCTGTGCTGCCGGGCTATCATATGAATAAACGCTTGTGGAATACTGTGTTGTTGGATGGTTCTATCCCTCGAGGTGAAATAGAACGCATGATTGATAATTCATACTTACTTGTTGTGCAAAAAATGCCTAAGAAAGAGCAAGCATCTTTATTACTACATATCTAGCTGATGATATTCAGTACCCAAAAATGAAGCGTATTGCGTCGTGTCGTATCAACACCTTCCTGAAGCTAAATCGTTTTAGTTGCGTATACATTGTTGTAAACTTTTGTTTTATATAATAAAAATTCAGTTGTACCAATACACCTTAAGCCTAAATGTCGATAAAAGCCATTTGCCTCGTTTTCAACCCAGGTAACAAGCCAAAACTGCGAGCCAAACAGCGCAGTGATCTCATTCAATAACGCTTTGCCAATGCCTTGTCCCATAAAGTTTGGGTGGATATAAAGCTTCTCTACTTCATAACCATTTAAAGGGGTTTGGTAATGTGAATCCAGTTTGACTTGAACGAAGCCACATAATGCACCATTTTGCTCGCAAACTAATATCCTTTGGCTGGTTGATGCAAGATAATGTGAAAAAGACTTTTCTGAGAAGTGTTCGATCGCATATAGAGAGTGTTCATTATGGATACCTTCTTTGGCATAAGTATTCAGCCAGACTTGAATACTTAGTGCGGCTAAGTTGATACAATCTTGCTGCTGTGCGGGGCGTATTTCCATGGTAAATGTGTGACAGTTTAAAATTCCATTATGTCGCTTTTTATATTTTAAAACCATATATAGATCAATTAATTATAAATTTCTTTAAAAAAGATCCTTGAAAACATTTGCATCGGTCCATAGATAGGAAAGTGAGGACGCCGACAGGGCCTCATCTAATTTAAGTTAATGTTTTATATGCTGTTTATTGGTTTTTTTAAAGAGTGAACAGCATTTGTTATTGCTCTATGAGGATACAAATTATGCAAACAGTTGATCTATCTCCACTATACCGTTCTTTCATTGGTTTTGACCATTTAGCGTCCCTAATGGATGCCGCTGCTCGCAGCGAAAAACAGCCTAGCTTTCCGCCGTATAATATTGAAGCTTTAGGCAAAGACAAATATCAAATTACCATGGCCGTTGCAGGTTTTTCTGAGCAAGAGTTATCGCTACACTCAGAAGGTAATGCTTTAACGGTTAAAGGTGAAAAGCAAAATAAAGAATCCGGTGAAGATAACAAACAGGCGCGTAAATTTATCCACCAAGGAATCGCACAGCGCAACTTTGAAAGAAAATTCCAGCTTGGAGATCACGTTAAAGTTATCGGTGCTGAACTTGAAAATGGGTTGCTCCTTATTAACCTAGAGCGAGAGATCCCCGAAGCACTGAAACCACGTAAAATTGAGATTGGTGTGTCTAAATTACTTGAGAGCAAGTAAAAAAATAACGTCCTTAGTTCATGTTGATTTCCACAAAGCCGCCTTTTTGGGCGGCTTTTTTGTCGTCTATTTGAGGCTTTTTTGATTGGCGCTAGTTAAGTACTTTAAGTTGCGTTAAATCGGTCACTTTTACAAAAGTTTGAAAGTAGTACGCGTCAGTTCTTTTGTGTTGACAATAAAAATCGATTTTCATCTGTCGGGCTTCGCCAGTCACTTCAATTTGTTTGTTTATGAAAAAGTCCTTTGGTTCTTGGCCATACAGTTTGATAAATTGGCGTTTAGCTTTGGGTGTTAGTTCAATGGTGATCGCGCGTCTATCTCTATAGTCGAGCTCGGTATTGAGGTACGTATATCCGCGCTGTTGGCCTACTGCTTTGATAAAAAAGCTGAACTTTCCTTTTACGGCATTGGGTGCCGCTGCTTCTGTTTGTGCGATCAACTTCATTGTCGCGAGCGTGTTAGCATCTATTTGTGTGTGAGATTGGGGTAACGAGCTACAGGCACTTAATGTAAGGCTCGCGACTAACGTAAAAACTCTCATTGCTTCGTCCATAAAAAAGGTAAATAGGCTGGGCAATTTACCATTATTTTATGGACTTGTGTGAGTTTTTGCTCCAATAACCAGCCAATAAAGAGCCACTGACATTATGCCAAATAGAAAATATTGTGCCTGCGATGGCACTGGCGGGGGTGAAGAACTTCATGGCCAACGCAACAGCGAGTCCCGAGTTTTGCATGCCTACTTCAAATGCGATAGTACGGCATGTTTTTTCATCTTGCTTGAGTAATTTAGGAATGAGGTAGCCGAGTACGAGTCCAAATGTATTGTGTAACACCACAGCCATTAGCACACTGGTACCCACAGACAATAATTTATCGTGACTTAATGCCACAATAATTGCAATGATCACTGTGATTGCAAGGACTGATATAGTTGGTAGGTATTTACTCACTTTGCAAATTTTCTCTGCCATAAGGGTATTCAATAGCAGTCCAATTCCTACTGGTAGCAAAACAATTTGCAGCAAACTTTTTAGCATGGCAAATGTGTCGATGTTGACCACTTGTCCTATGAAAAGCGTCGTGAGTAATGGGGTAAACAACACCCCTACCAAGGTGCTGATAGCCGTCATTGATATAGAGAGGGCAACATCGCCTTTAGCCAGATAGCACATTACATTACTGGCTGTGCCACCAGCAACGGTGCCAACTAAAACCATGCCAATGAGTAATTCGTCATTGAATGACATAAGTTGAGAAAGCACAAAGGCTAGTAGCGGCATAACACTAAACTGAAGCGCTATGCCTATTAGAATCGCTACTTTATTCTGTAAAGCACGCCTAAAATCAGTTGCTGACAGTGTTAACCCCATAGACAACATAATAATCATAAGCAGCGGGATAATTGTGCTTTTCAAGTTGATGAATAGGTTGGGTATCATCATTGCAATCATGCTTAAAGCAATTGCAAATGCAGGGAAGTATCTGACTATTAAAGACATAATATGGCGTTATTTGGGCAATAAGCGTCAGATACTAGCGTGGGTGGCTGCAAAATACCACCCATAAGCTCAATCAGTGAAACACTAAAATTGATAGTTTAGGGAAACCCCTACTTGACGGGGGGACGCTAAATAATACTCCGATACACCAAACGCAGCGGTGAAGTCATTGGCACCAATAACATGGTATTTATCGGTCAAATTAGTCACAAACAACGATGCTTTGAGTTGCTCTGTAATAGGGTAATCAGCATATAAGTTAATCAGAGAAATATCGTTTTGTTTTGCGTGTTCATTGTTGAATACATCATTATAAACATCGCTTCGATATGCCCAGCTTAGCCTTGCAGTGAGAGCTTTTGAGTTGTTGATCTGCCAGCTTTTTTTTATGCTAATTGTACTTGTCCATCTCGGTGTTTTGATTAAAGTACTGTCGGTTGTCACTTCCGTGGCGGTGCCAACGTCGGTGAATTTAGCATCCGTATAAGATACGCTCATAGATAAACTAGTGGCATGGGCAATCAAGGCCTCCAGCTCTAATTCTGCACCTTTAGTTTTGGTTGTACCGACGTTATCAATGAAGATTTCAACACCTGAATCTTCACCTGATTCACCGCCTCGTAGCTGCATATCTTTATGGTCAATTAAAAATGCTGTGGCATTCAAACGTAGTTGACTATCAAACCACTCAGAGCGCACTCCCAACTCATAAGAAGTTAAGTACTCGGGTTCAAAGGGTCGAGCGGAAACAGCGGTGTTGGCCACGCCGTTGAAGCCACCAGACTTAAAACCTCTTGAGGCATTAGTAAACCACATGATGTCTTCTGACTGGTGATATTGTATCCCTAGCAATGGCGAAAACACTCGCCAACTTTTTTCTATTGGCCCATCGATACTTGAGTCGGTCCTATCTATGACAACTTTATCGGCGACGTTTAAACGAGTGACAATCTGTTGCTTTTTATCTTCCCAAGTTAGTCGACCACCCAAAGTGACTGTCCATTTGGGCGCAAACCGGTAATTGCCATGTGCAAAAATAGCCAGGCTTTTATTATCTATTTCATTGTTAAAGGTATTGTCTAGATCAAGTCCAATATTTAAAGGATTGTTTGGTCCACCAATGCTGGTTGGGTTCTCAAGGGGCGAGCCGTCAAGCGGCCCAGGAATTGTTTCCAGCCCCAAATAAAGATTCTCGAGGAAGACAAATCTAAAGTCGTAGTCAATGTGCTCATCAATTGCAAATAGCCCTAATAGCCATTTAAAACCGCTTTTGTTATCGCTAGATAGGTTGAACTCTTGGCTGATTTGTCGCTGCGATTGTTCATCACGGGTGAAGCCAATATTAACGGGGTTGTTATCAAAATCACGGCCATAAATGGCACTCATGTCACGATAACTTGTAATCGACTTAAAATGCATTGTATCGGATATATGCCATTCTACCGTGCCACGATAACCGATTTGATCTAAGCGATTTTCATTCTCTGCATTGGACGCATTGAGATAGGGATCAGAAAACGTTTTTAACTTGGGTATAGGTTCAATTTCGGGGGAATAGAGCGCTATAAAATTAAATAAAGTAATTAAGTCGGCTTCGTCATTTTTTTTGCTTAACACCGATGGCGCGCTGCCATTTTTTTGCAGTTGACGATCAGCACTCAGTTCAATACTAAATTGATTGGAAGGTTTATAGCGCACTTTGGCTAAAAGGCTAAGTTCATCCTGTCCACCTTCAGTTTCACCATTGAGACGTTTTACAAACCCATCTCGAGTATTTTTAGCGATGGCAACACGAGTGGCCCATTCGCCATTGATTGGGGTATTGGCAACCATGGATACGTCGAGACGGTTGAACTCACCCGTTGTTAAACTGGCCTTGGCAAGCTGTTCATTGCTGACCTTATTGGTTAAGACATTAATCGCGCCGCCTATTGAGTTTTTGCCATACAAAGTACCTTGCGGCCCCCTGAGTACCTCGATACGCTCGATGTCTAAAAACTGTATGATGGAGCCTGCGGCGCGGGCGTGGTAGACACCATCAATATATAAGCCAACACTGGGATCTGTGGTTGGGATAGGGTCAACCTGGCCAACACCTCGCATCGTTATCCCTGCGCAGTGCGTACACCCCGAATTTTCACCGACAGTTGTGATCTCAATGTTGGGAATGAAGTATGAAGTATCGACTAGGTTATCCAAACCACGTTCGCTGAGAAACTCATTTGACATCACAGACACTGATATGGGGATGCTTTGTAAATCCTCCGATACTTTTCTTGCTTCAACCGTCACGTTGAGTAACTCATTCAAATCCAGAGAAAACAAGTCCACATCATTTCCTGCATAGGCAGGGGTTATCAAAGTGAGCATTGCATACTTGCATGCGCGTGCAAGCTGGTTTCGAAAATGCATTGTGTATCCGATTGGCTTTATAGGTACCTTTACTCTTAGTATAGACACATCAATATGTTATTTATTAGTTAACATGCGTTTTTTGATATTGGCTGGGTGTCATGCCTGTTAACGTTTTGAATGCTTTGTAAAAAGAGGAACGGGTATTGAAGCCTACGGACATCGCAATCTCCAGCACCGTATTATTCTCCGTTAAAAGCTTCACTTTTGCCGCCTCAACACGGGCTTTGCTGATACATTCGAAAAATGACGTCTGTAGCGTTTGGCTCAGTGTTTGGGATACGTATTGGCTTGGCTCACCTAGATGCTTGGCAAGCTTATATAGGGTTAAATCTGGCTCTAAATACAGCTGTTCATCAACCAATGCATGATGAATTTTTTGAGCAATGTTTTGCGCATGAACATTGGATAATGCCGAACGTTGGTAGCTTGGTGTTTGGTTGCTCTGCACATTTTGCGACGGCGCTGGCTCTAGCGCTTGTATTTCTTGGTAGGTGGTTATAAAACCAGGTTGTTGCTTCATACCAAAATAACTGAGCCACCAAGTGGTAAATAAAATAAGGCATTGGCCCCATTGTGCTTCTAATAAAGGTATGGGTAACTCATCTAAAACGAGTGCCAATACGGCCCAAAGCCAATTGACAATAAAAACGCTTGCTATCACTAACAGCCATCGTAATTGTTTACTGTGAATATCGCAAAATACCTGCTTGAGCATGAAGTGGTATTGTGCGCAAAGTTTAACGAGTCGATAGGCATAGAGCACTGTTTGTAAAAACCAGAAGGCGATCACAGCCATGATTGCCACACTGATAAAAACAACCAAGGGGGAATTTACAACCGTTTCATCAGTAAAAAACATGCTATGAAGAGTGCCTGATGGCACGATGAGTATTGCGAATGACAGGCTTAAAGACAGTAGTGCGGGGATATAATGTATAAGGTGCTTAGGTTTAAAACTCCAAGGTTTATTTGCAACCAAAGCATTGCTATATAACCAAAGACTGGGTGCTAACGTTAAAAAGCAGGGGGCGAGTAAAGCAATATATATCAGTGAGTACTGTGCAAATAAGTTGAAAATTACGCCACCCAAGCTGAGCAAAGTTAAAGCCAGCAGGAGTAAAAGCAATGGAATATAAAAGGCTGATTGGCGTACTTTGGTAGCGAAAAAGTGGCTGGAAAAAACGCCAATACCTAAGGCTAGACTCGAAAAAAGCAACTCCAATGGGTTATACATATAACTTCTCTGATTTTTATTTTATTGATTCTTAAGCTTATTTATTTTTTCTGTGTCCATGTTACGTGGCGTGGACGATATCCTTTAAATACAAGCTTAGCATGTACCTAACTTGAACGGACAATTTAATTGGGAGTGAGTATGTCACAATCTTTGGTACTTTATTTTCACATTCTAACTGGCACTATCGCGGTACTGGCAGGCTATATCGCATTATTTTCCAAAAAAGGTCAGTCACAGCATATTAAAGCCGGCAACTGGTATGTGGTTACGATGATCTTAATGGCCATCTCGGGTGCGGTGGTTGCGTATCTCAAGCCAATGGATATTAGTGTGATAGCGGGTATTTTTAGTGGTTACTTGGTGGTATCTGGCGTAGCCGTGTTTAGGTATGCCAATGAAAGAAAAGGTACGCTTAATGTTTTGCTTAGTTTACTTACTTTAGCAACTGGGTCGTATAGTTTGTACTGTGTGTACCTTGTAGAGCAGTCTGGCGTTGGCCATTACCAAGGCTTTGCTGCAGAACCTTATTGGATGTTTGCTATTTTACCCTTATTGAGCTTCATGTTTGATTTAAAGTATATGCTGGCTACAAACATTTCATACACCAGCCGATTGACCCGCCATATCTGGCGTATGTGTTTTGCAATGTTTATTGCTGTTGGCTCTTTTGTCGGTCAAGGGCTGCAAAGTATGCCTGAGGCTGTGAAATCGTTCGTATTAGTAGAGTACGCGGATCTGATTATTTTGCTGATTATGCTGTATTGGATAATTCGTTCACGCCGTATTTTTCCTCGTATAAAAAACAAACTGCTAGGTTTAGGTTAAGGAGTAAAGGGATCTTCAATCCTCATTTTTTCAGGTAGCTTCACTGCAAGAGCTGGGTGAAGCTTGTTGTTAATATAGGTGTGTAATGTAATCTCTACGAGAGGTCGTGTTAGAATTTGAATGTCCATATGTAAATTTGCTATTTCTGCTAGTAAGCGCTCGGCTGTGGACTTACTCGTTATGGCTATATTCCACGCGCTCAATATTTTATAGCTCAAGTGTAGGCTTGTTAGCGATACAAAGGTGGCGATGGGGCGTTAAAGTTGGCATTGATTGAGGTGAAATTCAGAAATTGAGCGAAGTCGCTAAAAAGTTTTAAGGGTTAACCCCAAGGCACGTAAAATGCGCTCAGGGTTAATGTTGGGGAGTTAATCTGCTTGTTTGACAGCAGCCACAACTGATACTTCTACTAGCAATTCTGGCCTTGCCATTGCCGCTTGCACGCAGGCTCTTGCTGGAGCATGACCTTCAGGTACCCATGCATCCCAAACTGCATTCATATCAGCAAAGTACTTCATATCGCTAATGTAAACGGTAGCACTTAATAAATGGTATTTGTCACTGTTTGCTTGCGAGAGTAACTCATCTACCTTGGCAAGCATGGTTTGGGTTTGCTCCGTGATACCTTGCGTGGCATCGCTACAAACTTGCCCACATAAATAAACCGTATTGTTGTGGACCACAATTCGGCTCATTCTCTGATTTGTATGCTGGCGAGAGATTGTCATATTTAGCTCCTACGTAAAACTGTAATTGTACACATAACACGGTCAATTTAGTTAGATAACAAGTTTAAATTAACCTTTATTTAACCTTTTTCAGGGTTCCATTCTTAACCATTGCGTTATCCTCACTTGTTTTTTTGTTTTACTCCTTGTAAATCATTGGTTTAAGTTGGTTTTGGCGAGTCTTTTATTTTGTGTTTTGCAAATGTTAATTTTATGGTGTAGCTTTGCTCTTTGAGTGCAATCTCACAGATCAAAGGAAACTATTATGACAACCATAAAAAGACGGATCGCCTTGTGCACAAGCTTACTGATGCTCGCTTGTCACGTTGTGGCGGTTGAAAATACTCAAACTGTTCTAGCAAGTAGTAAAGTCAACAGCTCGGACGAGGAGCCTAGCTTGGATGAAAAGTTAGCCAAGTTGATTGAGCAACATGGATTAACAGGAGATTTAACAACGGGTGCCAATATCCCCTCAGTTGACGAACCTGAGGTCAAACTTGGTAAGTTGCTGTTTTTCTCAAAAGCGCTGAGTGGTAACAAGGATGTAGCATGTGCAAGCTGCCACCACCCTTATTTAGGGGGAGGTGATGGTTTGGCATTGCCAGTAGGCACGTTAGCGAAAGATCACGATGTTTTAGGGCCGGGCAGGGAAACAATAACCGGGCAGTTTTATGTGCCAAGAAACTCGCCAACTTTATTTAATGCTTGGACTGAAAAGCGCAGCTTATTCAGAGATGCGCGCGTTGAGTTTTTAGACTGGTTAGCGCCAGAAAAAGGGATTAGTACGCCAGATGTGCCTTTTCTTGAAGCTGATCCGAATGCGGGTGATAGCTTGCTCGCAGCGCAAGCACGCTTTCCTGTTGTTACAAATTCGGAAATGCGCGGCTTTGACTTCATGCCTGGGCAGCCAAATGAAGCGGTACGGGCGCATTTAGCCGCACGTATCGGTGACTATGGTGCCGCGCAAGGGGAGTTATTCAAAAACAACTGGCGTGAACATTTTGAGCGTGTGTATGGGGCTGATACACCCCAAGGACAGGAGGTTGTGACTTACGCTAATATTAGCAAGGCGTTGGCCGCTTATCAAAAGTCGATGAACTTCACCAACAACCCTTGGTTTGCTTATGTACGCGGTGATAAATCAGCTATCAGTGAATCACAAAAACGTGGTGCCTATTTGTATTTGTTCTTGCCACCGCCACCGTCAGACGGGGGAGAAGCACCTGAGGAAATTCCAACTCAATGTATTGGTTGTCATAACACGGATAGTTTTACGCAAACCAAAGTATCAAACTATCACCGCTTAGCATTTCCACAAATAGGGCCTGGTACTAATTCGGGGGAAACCATGACTAACGACCTTGGTCGAATGCACCGCAACGGTAGCGAAGCTGACATGTTTAGTTTCCGCTCTGGCACATTACTGAATATTGAAGTTACAGGGCCATATGGGCATGCGGGTAATTACGATACGCTCAGAGAGGTTATGGACCATTACAACGATTATCGACCAGTACTGAGAGACTACTTTGATAACAAAGGCTGGTGTAAGCAAGCTCAATTTAAACACCGTGCCGATTGTGAAAGCTTGTTTCCTGACGCTGAGGTTAATACTGAAAAAGCGGCGGAAATTGTTGACTTTGAAATTCAAGATGGTGCGCCGGTACTCGTGCCGTTAGAGCTAGACGAGCAAGCACTGACCGACTTGGTAAACTTTATGAAAGCACTCACCGATCCTTGCGTGAAAGACGCTGCTTGTTTACAAGCTTGGCTACCGCAACCTCAAGAGGGAGACCCAGATGGTTTACAATTGCGTGCTAAAAATGAGTTGGGCGCGCCTTTGTATTTACCTGCGAATTGCCTAGAAGGAGATACGGTAAGCTCGGGTGATATGCTTGCATTAGATCAGGGTGAATGTATCAGTGGCAAACAGCAGTATTTTAAAGTGCGTGTGGAGCAAGACAATACCACACTCTATTTCAGCACTCGAGGCGCTCAGGCGAGTACGCGCCTGCTTTATAATGTCAATACATGGGCATCTCCTGAAAATGTGCAGGTAAGCTCTGAGTCCATTAATGGTGAACAAGTATTAAAAGTAACGGTGAATAAAGGCATACATTATTTAAGTGTGTCAGACCCAGTTCATTATCAATCCATGATGATCGCTGCCAGTTTTGAAAGTGCATTAAGGGAGCCTGGAGAAAAACCTAAAGTGATTGAAAATGCCTGCGCCACTTCTGCCCCCATAGATTACGGGCAACTTTTTGACGAGCAAGCGATGTGCATCGCGTCGGGTAAGTCACATTTCTATATCAAAATTGAGCAGCCAAATAGTCAAGTTGTGATCCGTACTGAGCATGGTCTGGGTAATACTGATATTTATGCTGGCTCTTTTTGGCCAAGCCGTAGTTTCTATGATTTTGCCTCACAAAATAGGGGTAATCATGAATATTTAAGACTCGATGGACTGGCACCTGGATGGTACTTTATTTCTGCTATTGGCGATGGCAGTAATATTGGTTCGTCAATCGAAGTAGATATTAAGTAGCAATTATTAAAAAGCGAGCCAATAGCGGTTTAAGCTATTGGCTCCAAAGTCACTTGCAGTGACTTAGGGTTGGGTAATTATCCATTTAGCAGAGTCTTGTTCTGGCTTACCATGGCGATTTAGGTGAATGCTATTGTCGCTGCTATCTAGCCAAAAGTACTGTTGCCAGTGCGTATTTTTGATATTCCATATGCCACCTTGATAGATAAGTTGATAGGCAGACTGGCGAGGTGAATCAACCAGCTTGGCATCGCCTGAACTGCGGCTGCTATAGCTAAAAAATAACTCAGGGTTATTTTTGCTACGCAGGTAGAAGCTGTTCTGTTCGAGGGGAACTTTGATAAACTCTGTCGCTTGCGGATCGTCGGCAAATAGTTTGGCATTATTATTTAAGCCTGAACCGCTGCTAACTGCTTGACCACTTAAGGCGGACTTTATGGTGATCACTTCTCCTTTATCAGCAGGTTGCGCAGTGGGTTGCCAATCACTTGGTGGGGTTTTCCAAGTCAGAGATTTCCAACGCCAGTTATACGGCATATTCATATGCGGGTCGAATAAATCTTCATAACCCGATTGTGCCTCTATATTGTATAAGCATTGACGGCGTTCAGAATCAAGTTGTGCGACGCGCTCTGATTGGCTGAGTGTGCCTACTTTTAGCTCGCCCATGCACTCGCTGAGGGTTTTACCAATACCAGTTTCACCAGGTGCTAGTACATAGGTATGATCGCGGTGATTTTGTTGTTCGTACCAGTTCAGCATTGCTTGCTCGTCAAAAGACAGCCAATTGTTGACCAATTGCTGCGCTTCTGCGCGGGCCACATTTTCTCTTTGTTCTGGGAGTGTGGCCATGGTACGAATAAATGCGGCCCATAAGTCTTTGCTGGCTTCAAGTGCAACCAGTGCTACGGGCTTCATGCTACTCGCTTTGTAACTGTCCCAGCCAGCTTCTAATCTGGTCGACTCGTTCCAAATTACATCACCGCTGGTGAAGTCCAACACATCTTTGGTATCGTGGCTATGCTGTTCAGCACCCTCTGAACATAAGTAGGCTTTTACTTGCCACACTTTTTCGTAGTTGTCTGCAGGCAAACGTACTGTGTGTTCTGGACTAAATGAGTCTTGGAATAGGTGGACGGCGCGACCAAACAAAAAGTAATTATGATCCACCTCTGTTAAAGCTGAGTATCCGCCGCCATCCCATACTTTAATCCGTTTTTGTTCTGCCATAGCGGCATCTATGAAATGTTGTACGAAGCGCTGCTGGGCGCGGCTCGCTGCATCTACACCGCCTTGACCACCTACATCATCGTAGCGTCGCATGAAGTGATCTTGCTGCAGATCAGCAGGTTCTTGCGAGACTGCGCTAAAGCAGTTTGGCCCCGTAGGGTCTACACTGGCATTGGACACATTGAAACCTGCGATGTCTACCCAACGCTCACCGACAATCGCCGCATAAATACTGTCAAATCTAGGCTGGTAAAGCTTATTACTATTTGCCTGTGCGCTAATCTTTTCAATTTCGCTGTAAGCACTGCTCAGATCGGTATTTTTAGCGAGCCCTTTTTGCCAATTCACTCTAGGATCATTGGGGTCGGGGGTAATGATGTGCTCTGCATCTAGTATTTCCAGTGCAGCTGTGCGAGTGAGCCATTCGTGCCCCATTGGCATCACACCGCTACCGCCGAGTTGTGTAAATGCAAAACTCGATGACGTAGTTGTTAATGCAATAATTAGAGCAAGATTGGTTGCTTTCATAGGATCTCCCGTGGATAACTTATTATTTTTATAAACATTCATCCTAGAATGTTTTATCCAAGAGACACTAAATCATTTTTATTAATATTACAAATTTTTTACTTTGTGTGGTTTTTTGTATCAAATTTACCTTTTTTGTATCTAATTTTCCCCTTACAGGTAGCTCAATACGAGCCTATTAGAACGACGTTTTAAGGCTGCATATTGTTTACATGGATAGTAGAGAATCGCAATGAGCAACATCCAAACTAAGTAACTTAGAGTGAGGTTAGCTTGATAATTACTTGGTAAGTTATTTGCGAAAAAGAGGTTGAGTGGCTCACCATATTGCAACCAGGTGTAAAGGTGTGCCCCGACATTAATAATCGGCACATGAACGACGTAAAAGAACAACGGCACGGAGCCAAACACTTTAAGCCACAGTAAGCTTCGGTATAAAAAAGGACTTGTGACTAAGCGTTCAAGCTGTGCAAGCAATACCAAACCAGGGCCTAACGTCATACACAAATACTGTAACGAAGGCGGGTATTTATGGGTATTTAAAAACGACATAACAGAGCTTATCCACTCGCTTTGAGTTTCGAACACGTTGTTGTCACCATAAAAATTAGTGGCACGTAATAACATAAATAACAATGTGATGGCGATGCCAAGCCGAGTTAAGAATTGGATGCGCTGTGGTTGCGACCAATTGTAAACATGCGCTGTTACATAACCAATAGACATCACACTAAACCATGGCACGATTGGATACGCGACATTGAATTGAATATTTAATGTGGTGATGGATAACAAGCCGGGTAAATGTAGTGCCGTCCACAATCCACCCATTGAACCAAGTAAGGTCATCATAAGCTGGTCATCGAAGGCGTTGTGAAATAGCAAAAATGGCACACAGACAATTAAAATCCAAGTATTACTGAGGTAAATAAGTAATGACAGCAATATCATGGAGCAGCCTATTGCCCACATAACTTGTAATATCAAAAGGTTGTAGCTTATTTGCCAACTAGGCGTGATGATCGCAATCTCTAGAATGATAAGCCATACACCCCGACTAAAAAGAAAGTTTCTAAGTTGTGTCTTGTCTTTGACTTTCTGGCCATACAAAAATGCGCTAACGCCTGTTAAAAAAATAAATAGAGGGGCACAAAAATGGGTGATCCAGCGGGTAAAAAACCAACTCCAATCGGTTTGGGCTAGGTCGGTTGGCGAAAAACTGGTCGCGCTCCAAAATGCTCTACTGTGGTCTAATGCCATTAAAACAATGATTAAACCACGTAAAATGTCGATTGAGTCTAATCGAGGTGATTGATGACAAGCCTCGTTCCCCATACTTACCTACTCTATATTTTTGCTATCTGTTGTGTATTTATGAGTGTAGGTAATTCGCCATAAATGTAAATTTTTTGTTTAAAATTGAGTTTTTAATTGGAGTTCGTGGTGGCTTTTTGTGCAACAAGCCACTCAAGTGCGGGTTGTTCATTAAAGAAACTTTTTACATTGAGCTTGTGTTTGATGGCAAAGGCTTCAATTAAGTCACTTTTGAAATCAGCTGGGTCCACGATTCTGGCCAATGTTAATGTTTTAAACATGCGTCGTACGCGTTTTAGAACACTCAGCACATCGCTACTGTGGTACTCAAGCTTAAGTAAGGTCACATCAAGTAGTAAAAGATTGATTTGTGTTGTCTTGGAGGTGTTGGCAATACATTCATACATACTCACGACTTCTTGTGGGGTGCAGCGACCTTTTGCTATCACATGGATATAGCCAATAGCATGGTGGATCTCCATGGTGTAAGAAAAGTCATCAAGCGCGGGATCCTCGTTCATACAAGTAGACCAAAGTTCTGAAATATACCCTTATTTTTAGCAAACAGAGGGCGAAGCAACAAGTTGTTAATGTGAAGGAATGAAAAGAAAATAAATTCGAAAAAATGAAATTAACTTTGTCCCTCTTTTTCATATGCTTACCCGAAAATTATGTATTTTTTTATATCTTATTCGTTAAATTTATATTGCGCTTTTGATATTCGTTCGTTACGTTGTACCTGTATAGGGTTTTTGTGAAGGGGTTACTTTTGACCAAAAATCTATCACGCAAGCATTCAAAAAAGGAATGCTATAACAATAATTAACAGCGAAATTGGATACAACATGAACAAACAGTTTACCTTGAGTGCGCTCGCATTATCGCTTTTGGCGGCTAGCAGCAACAGCGCGATAGCAAATGAAGAAAAAACGTATATAGTGAAGAGTAGCCTTTTAACTTTGCAGGGGCAGCACAGCGCAATGGCGCAACAAGCGGATAGCCTTGTCCAGCAAAATAAACTCCAAACGCTTTCTTCAACGCTGGAAGCACAAATTAGTACCGTGACCTTGAGTGCAGAGCAAGCGCAAATCTTGCGTAATTCTGGACAGTTTGAATACATTGAAGAAGACTTTGAATACCAACCATTTTCAGCAGTACAGGTCAGCCCTTATGGGATTGCAGAGGTTCAGGCAGATTTACTTTCTGACAGTAACGCTGATTTGCTAAAAGTATGTATTATCGATTCTGGATATGACTTAGGTCATCCAGACTTACCACAAAATGCGACGGGTTTTGCGGATGCTGAAGTGGGACTATGGTACCGAGATGGCAGCGGCCACGGTACACACGTAGCGGGTACTGTTGCAGCGCTTAATAACACGCGAGGCGTCGTTGGTGTTTTACCAAATGATAAAGTGGCTATCCATGCGGTTCGTGTATTCGATGACAACGGTAAAAAAGGGTATAACTCGCGAATTGGCCGAGCGGTAGATAACTGTGTGTCTAATGGAGCTGATGTGATCAACATGAGCTTAGGTGGTGCAGGTAAAAGTCAATATTTAGAAGAACGCCTCAACGCAGCCTATGATAAAGGCGTTTTGCTCATCGCAGCCGCAGGTAATGCTGGCGATACCTCATTAAGCTATCCTGCTAGCTACGATAGTGTTATGTCGGTCGCAAACATTAATGAACATCGAGAAAAATCAGAGTCATCTCAGTACAATGCGCAAGTAGAGATTGCCGCCCCAGGCAGTGATGTTTTATCAACCGTACCTAGAGGTACAGGGGTTGTTGCGGGAGTCAGTGTTGCAGGGCAAACATTTGACGCCAGCGGTATGACGCATTCTTTTGAAGGCAATGTAACCGCAACACTCAGTGATTGTGGTGATGGCTTAGCGGTTTGTTCTGCTCCTTCGAGTATTTGTTTGATTGAACGCGGTGGTGCTTCGTTTGCGCAAAAAGCGAAAAATTGTCAATCAGGTGGTGGTGTAGCTGCGCTTATTTACAACAATGTTGCTGCGGCATTTTCGGGTACTTTAGGTGATGACAATAGTGGTGTGACGATCCCTGTTCTTGGCCTTTCACAAACTGATGGTCAACGCTTAAAAGCCTACATCGGGCAGCAAACTAACGCGCAACTAGAAGCCATCTCGGACTATGATAAAAAGTCTGGTACCTCTATGGCAAGCCCTCATGTTGCGGGCGTTGCAGCACTTGTTTGGAGTCAGCATACGCAATGCTCCAATGTCGAAATACGCCAAGCTTTAACAGCGACTGCCATCGATTTGGGTGACGCGGGTCGTGACCACAAATTTGGTTATGGCTTGGTACAAGCTAAAGCGGCTTCTGATTACCTTGCTGCGAAAGGATGTGGTGGCGATACGCAAAATCAATTGCCACAAGCCGCATTTACTGCATCTTGCGACGCGTTAAGCTGTACTTTTGACGGCAGAAACAGTACAGATCCTGATGGTCAAATCGTCAGCTATGAATGGCGAGTTGATGGACAAGCCTATACAGGTCAAACAATCACTCACCAATTTGCTCAGGCTGGTCGTTATTCGGTATCGCTTACAGTGACTGACAACGGTTCTGCAAGTACGTCGGCCACAAACACTGTGACAGTATCTGAAGGCAATACGGGAAGTGGGTGTGATGGCTTAGAAGCTTGGTCTGCGACCAAAACTTATTCAGTTAAAGGCGCTCTGGTTTCTTATCAAGGTAAAAAATACCGTAGCAATTGGTGGAATATCAATAAGAATCCAGCAGAGCATTCAAATGTTGGCAATGCATGGCAAGTATGGACCGATTTAGGTACTTGTAATTAAACTGTCTCTCAAACAAAGAATAAGGCCGAATAAATCGGCCTTATTCTAGTTTATCTTTATTGTTTATATATTTGCCCATCTTTCATCACAAAGGTGACATTTTCCAAGGTTGCAATATTGTCCAGTGGGTTCTCTTCTACTGCAATGATATCTGCCAAGTAGCCTTCGGCGATTTTACCCAGCTTGGGGTGTTGCATAAGCGTTGCGCTATTAATAGTTGCTGCTTGAATAGCCTGCAACGGTGTCATACCAAACTCTACCATACGAGAAAACTGTTTGCCGTTATCGCCATGGGGATAGATAGCTGCATCTGAACCAAATACCATTTTCAAGCCTGCTTTGACGGCTCTTCGGAAGCTTTCACGTTGTGCTGCAGACACTTGACGCTCTTTGTTGAGGTTTTCTTCAGGCACGCCATTGGCTTCGCCAAACGCTAAGGTGTATTCAGTGTTATAAATGTCGCAGGATAAAAAGGTACCATGTTGCTTGGCAAGATCCATGGCCTCCTCATCCATAAAGCTACAATGTTCGATACTGTCAACACCCGCTCTAATCGCTGCTTTGATGCCATTAGTACCGTGTGCATGTGCTGCAATGACAAGCCCTCGAAGGTGTGCCTCTTGCGCTGCGGCTCTCAATTCTTGCTCAGTAAACTGTTGCGCACCGACTTTAGTACCTTTGGAAAATACGCCTCCCGTGGCGCAAATTTTTATCGTGTTGGCGCCATATTTGATATTTTCACGCACTTTAGCACGCACAGCCCACGGGCCATCGGCAACCCCTTCGGCAACGGATTTTTTCTCTGGTGCGCTGAAGTTGTCATCACAGTGACCACCAGTTATCGAAATCGAATGCCCTGCACTGTATATTCTTGGGCCTGTGACTTCACCAGCATCAATGGCATCTCTTGCAGCAATGACGCTGTATCCGGGAGCACCTAAATTACGCACTGTTGTAAAACCTGCCATCAGGGTTGTCTGAGCATTTTTAACCGCTTTAATGGTTTTTCTCGGAATCGAGTAATTTTTAGCAGCGAGAAAGTTATCGGTTGGATCACTGGTGAGGTGCACATGCATATCCATCAAGCCAGGAAGCAACGTTTTTCCTGAGAGATTAATGACTTTTGCATCGATTGGGATGGTCATCTGTCCCTGTTTGGTTATTTTAACGATGTGATTGTCTTCAATGACAACACTTGGGTTGGAAATACGTTCACCTGTTTCTACATCTATATAGGCGCTTGCGTTGAGCACGGTTATCTGGGCTTGTGCATTGGCGGCATTTAAAAGCAAAGTTGCACATGATGTTAAGAGTATTTTTTTCATCGTTGTTAGTTCTTAGTTTTTACATCGGATTGCTCAGTATAGGAAAGTAATCAGTCATCGTGACAAAGTTGCGACAAAGATCAGGTAACAAGCGCTTAGTTACCTGATACCTGTTGTGGGTATTTAGCCATATTTTTATCAAATAGTGTCGTTACTCTTTCTAATTCAGAGTCAATATCGCCTGTGATATGAATCGCGTCCATAATAATGAAGCGCTTGCTACGGTAATCGAGTGCCATAGGTACGACGGGAACATGGGCCGATTTAGCGATATGTAAAAAGCCGGTTTTCCATGTTGTTGTTTTTTTACGAGTCCCTTCAGGGGCAATGCCTAAGATCAGTGCTTCTTGATTGGTAAATACTTGAGTTATTTGACTGACCATACCATGCGCATGGCTGCGTTCGACGGGGATCCCTCCCCATTTTTTTAACAGCCAACCTACAGGGCCAATAAAAATACTGTGTTTACCTAGAAACTTGATCTCTATATCTAGGCTGAGTTTGACGGCAATCGCAATAAAGAAATCCCAATTGGATGTATGTGGGGCAACTGCTGCGACAAATTTACTATGTTCAGGGAAGTGCCCCTGAACTTGCCAACCTAATAAGCGAAGTAGGGCTTTGCCAATCGCTCTTCCTAAAAAACTGTTTGTTCGAGGAATTTGTTTTGGGATGTCAGTCATATTTGTATTCTTATTTTATTTGTCAGTGGGCCGAGCATATTGAACGCGATGGCCTGTACTGTTTTACATATCAACATGTTGCATGCCCAAGATAACATTAGCAACATCCAGCAAGTATACATCTTCGAGCAGGCCTATCACGTCATTCCAGCGCGGATTGTACTCATTGTTTTCCCAACGTCTCAATGTGCGTTCTTCAATGCCGTAGCTTGCGGCTGATTCCGCTTGTGTGTAACCACGGCATTTGCGCGCAAATTTTAAAATATCAGACCCTTTAGGCGTACGGCACGGTTGAATATCAACTTTTGACAGCATAATTTATAATTTCCTTCATTTATTACGCAAATTTTCGATTGTTCAGTGAAAAGTTACATTATCTGATGTACAATGCATCGATAAATACGCGCTAGCGGAGACATAAATGGATTTCTCGACTGTATGAGTGCGTATTAAATTGAATTTTAGATCTAAAAATTACGCATTTCAAATGTTATTTTTACTTTTACACCATTTTTTGATCTGGTTGGTGTTAGAAAACGCGGAATTTTTTACTCTCTAATATGAAGGGAAAATAGGTATGTCTGATAACTTAAACAATAGCGCAGATAGCGTGGGTTCTGCTTCTACTTCATTTTCTACGCGAGTTGAACAAGCTATTAAACCAGACAGTATTCGCACGTTTGCGTCGAAAATTGGTGTTTCTGAAGGTACTTTGCGTAGAATATTAAAGGGAGAAGACCCTAAGCTGAGCGTGATTGAGCGGATCGCTGAGCAATCGGGTGTTGACTTTATGTGGTTAGTCAAGGGAATGGGTGAAGCACATGCTCAAGGTACTTCTCCGCTATTGAGCCAACGCGTCGTCAGCGTTGATGAATTTGAAGAAGAGTTTATTTTGGTTCCTGGCTATCATATTTCTGTGAGCACAGGGCATGGCGCATTTAATGATGCGGCACGTATCGAACGCCATTTAGCATTTAGGAAAAAATGGATAGATTATAAAGGGCTAGACAAAAGCCAGTTGGCCGTCGTGTTTGCTAAAGGTGACTCAATGGAGCCAACTATTCACAACAATAATACTATCTTGGTAGATTTATCTGATAAAAAGCTCAGTGAAGGTTTAATCTATGTAGTTCGTTTAGGGGAAGAGCTCTATGCCAAGCGATTACAACAGTATCTTGACGGTTCTGTAAGATTGATCAGTGACAATAAAGAGTATGTCGATCAACATGTTCAACCACATGAATTAGAACAACTAGAAATTATTGGCAAAGTGGTGTGGATAGGTAAAGATTTGGCGTAAAACGGTGTATCAAAATGATACACCGTGGTGTTTCTGGGGATTATAAATGAACGATGCTGTCAGCATTACCGTCTGGATCGCCGTTGGCTTTGCCGTCTGTGCTAGGGTTGCCATTGCTCATCATGATCACAGCACAAGCCGCTGGTGATGCCATTGATGTGCCTGACATAGTGGTTGTGCCACCACCGCTGCGTGTTGACAGAATACTTACACCCGGCGCCGCGTAATCAACTGGTGGATTACCATAGTTTGAGAAGCTAGCGAAATTGTCGTTAGCGTCAGTTGCTGAAATGGTAAATACGCGATTATGTGATGCACTTGCTGGAGATACATTGCTTGCATGTTGGCTTTCGTTACCAGCTGCAACGACAAAAAATGCACCTGACTGCTGAGCTGCGTTTTCAACTGCATCATTTAGTTCTTGGTTAAAACCACCGCCTAAACTCATGTTCGCGCAATCACCAGAGCTTGCATTTGCTGCAACGTGGTCAATACCGGCTAATACGCCAGACCAACTGCCCGAGCCGCGTGCATCTAGAACTTTTACTGGCACGACAGTAGCACCTGCGGCCACACCGACAACATCAATGTTGTTATCTAGTGCAGCGATTGTGCCTGCTACGTGTGTACCGTGACCATTTTTATCATCCATGCCAGCATTACGGCCTTTGGTAAACGCTGAAAAACCTTTGCTTGCATCCACATTTAAGTCGGCGTGATCAAGGTCAATACCTGTATCAAGAACCCACGCTGTATGGTTGCTGCCATCAACAGGACCACCCACACGCGTTACACTCCATGGCGTTTGTTGCGCTGCACTGATATTTACATCAGGTGCTGCCTGAATGTTTGCTGGGTTTGCATACACTTTACCATCAGGTGTGAAGCGCATAACATCGCCACTGTCGGCAAATAATGTTTTTGCTTTATCACAACTCATATTAACAGCCATACCTTTGATGCTGTTTTTATAAATGTGCTTAGCTTGCGCGTTGGCTTTTGTCACCATACCTCGTGCTTTTCCTTCCACATCAAACTTTGAGATACCGTCATTGAAACGCACGATACAGGTATTTGCGATTTCAATATCCGCAGCCGCACCTTGGAAGCTGGCATCTTGCGCAAATGAAGCTGTGCTAGACATAGCAAAAGCGATAGACAAAGTTAGAAGAGATTTTTTCATCATGTTGTTCCTATTTTATAATTATTAGTTTTTTAACCTTTGTTAAAGGTTGTTTACAAATTTGGACATAATTTAACAGTTGTCAAAGTTGAAATGATAAAAAATCTATATTTCCCCTTCTAGGTGCATAAATGAGTTTTATTGTGGTTTGATGTGGAAATTTAATTTCATTTGTAGATCTTGATGGGTATAAATATGCGGTCTCGGTGGTTTTCTGCCCATGCGCAATTTGGCGATAATTCGCTTTTTCAGTATGCAAATTTCTACTTAACCTCAGCTGCGGATAAGAGTTTTGATAGCTAGCAATAGAAACATTGCAACTATTTCGACATCCAATGATGATATTTCGCTTAATATCAAGGCATTTTCGCGAAGTAATAGTAGGCTATTACAAGTGGAAATAACGCAGAGAGTGAGCGAAATAGCTTTATTGGGCAAATTCGCTTATGTGCAGCTGAGGTTATTTAGCTTAGAGAGGTGAATCTAAAGGAAGCAATGATGAATCATGATTTTTATTGTGAGCAGGTATTGAGTGGTAAAACGCCAATCGATATTGTTTATGAGAGTGAAAAAGTGTTGGCATTTCATCATACTCAACCATTTTGGCCTGTACATATTGTTGTCATTCCTAAGCAACACATTCCCTCACTCACTCATTTAGGAGAGGCTACTGAAGTGCAACTACATCAAGTGCTTGAGGTGGTTCGCATTGTGGCGCAGGATGTAGAGCAGCGTTTTGGTGCCTGTCGTGTTCTGACTAATCTAGGTGATTACCAAGACTCAAAACATCTGCATTTTCACGTTAACTATGGTGATCTTCTTGGTACACCATAGTTAAGAGAACCTAAGCTGAGTTACGCAATTTGTCGTTCGGCAGTGCGGATAGGTATTTCATTAATGCTGGCATCCCGAGTGTGCATCAAGCCCTGCTCATCAAATTGCCAATGTTCATTGCCATATGCTCGATACCATTGGCCTGCCTCATCTTGATATTCATACTGAAAATGAACGGCAATACGGTCATCACTGAAGGTAAATAATTCTTTTCGAAGCTTATAATTTAACTCTTTTTGCCATTTTTGCGTTAAAAATGCTTCGATTTGCTCGCGGCCTTGTAAAAATACACCTCGGTTTCGCCACTTTGAGTCGGGCGTATAAGCGAGAGCTACTTCATCTGGGGCTTTACGGTTCCATAAATCTTCTGCTCTTTTGACTTTTTCCTTTGCAGTTTCAAGCGTGAATGGGGGAATAAGTGGTTTTGTCATTGATTGCTCCAAAGTAAACAGATTTGTCTCCCTTTTAAGGTATACAGATTTGTTTCCTTTCGCAACCGTTTTTTGTATTGAGTTTCTGAAATAGACGTTGGATAATCTAATTTGATACTAAACTTATCTGTTTACCTTTATAAGGAGAGGTTATGCCCGCGGTGTCCAAGCGAGCGCATTTGATAGCGCATGCCTTAGAGCTGTTTTATCGCCATGGCTTTCATGCTACTGGTATCGACTTGATCATCGCGACTGCCAAGGTGTCGAAGAAGACACTTTATAATCACTTTGAATCTAAAGATGCACTGATAGCGGCGGTTTTAGAGAAGCGCGATAATGATTTTTTTGATTTTCTAACGAGCGGTGCAGTGGCTAACAGTGAATACCCAAAAATGCAGCTCATCGGTTTATTTGATGTTTTAGATGAATGGTTCAATCAGGATAATTTTTTTGGTTGTATGTTTATTAACGCCGCTGGTGAGTTTTCTCAATTTGAGCATCCTTGCCATCAATTGTGTGCGTCTCACAAGCAACGAATTGCTAATTGGGTATTGGGCTTGTGTGAACGCGCTAAGCTTATTTCGCCGGACGTTTTAACCAAACAACTGATGTTGCTCATGGAGGGCGCGATTGTTGATGCCCATGTAAATGGCAATAAAAATGCAGCAATTGACGCCAAAACGGTCGCTAAGTTGTTGGTAAATATTCATAACCAGCATTAAGTTATCGTAACATTAAAATATTTGAGTAAGCACTTAGCTTTTTGCGATGAAAAGCACTACCGCAAAAAGCTAATTTTTCTAGTTTAATTATTTACTATCAAATTCTTCGTCTGGTCCCTTAATTTGCTTTTCAAAAATAATATCCTTCATTTTTAGCAAATACCTTTGCATTCTTGTTGTACGGTAAAATTGACGTACACTGCCATCTTAGATAACCCACATTGAAGTATGCCCCATAACCAACATTATTCATGCTTGCCGCAGTCTCTGCCCAGCCACCAAAGCTTCCCGAGTTTGCTGCACTGGAACAATTATCATCACATAATATGGTGATATGCTCGTCTGGAACAGAAAAGGCATTGTAATGTGGACTATGCTTTTTAGCACTCGGATATAGTGCACTCGTATCGTGCATGACAATTGCGTCTACTTGATCTACAGGGATGTTGAATTGAAGACTGACGTCGTAGAGCTTGGCTTGTATGACTGCATTTGCATTTTGACGAGTTAACTCATCAGTGGGGTTAGCATGCAATGCTTCTATGGCGCTGATAACTTGCGGATTGTTTAAGAAACTGTCTAACACATTTTGTTGTAAATCAACAGTGCTCGAAGCGTGACTGAATGCACTACAAAAAGTAAGCGCAAGTATTGAAGGTTTCAGCATATTTATCATGTCATTCCTTTGTTTGTTAATTATTCGGGTACTAAGTTATTTTTATTTGATTATTTGTCAAGTTTGCTGTTTTTTTGCATTGTTTTATCGGTTTGGCTAACCTAGCTCATAATTTAGGAACTAGAGAATAATAATGAAAAAATCGCTCATAACCTTATCCTTAGTTAGTGCCTTTCTAGCCAATGCATCTTCTTTAGATGTCAGTGTAAAGGCTGATATGCCTTCGCTCGAAAGCTTGTATCTACACTTGCACCAAAATCCTGAGCTGTCATATCAGGAAAAAAACACCGCAGCTCGTCTTGCTAAAGAGCTGAAAGGCATAGGCTTTGAGGTAATAGAGCATGTCGGTGGACATGGTGTTGTGGGCTTATTAAAAAATGGCGATGGGCCAACGGTGATGATCCGAGCTGATACCGACGGTTTGCCGATCATTGAGCAAACCGGTAAAGCTTATGCGTCAAAGGTTAAAACGTTAGATAAAAATAACAACGAAGTGGGTGTGATGCATGGCTGTGGCCATGATATTCATATGACTAGTTTTATTGGTACTGCCAAACAACTCGCAATGCACAAAGAAAAATGGCGGGGCACCTTGATGATGGTGGCGCAGCCAGCTGAAGAGGTTGGGGCGGGGGCCAAAGCCATGCTCAAGGATGGCTTATTTAAAAAGTTTGCCAAGCCTGATCATGTACTGGGTCTGCATGTGAGTGCATCGGTGCCTGCAGGGAAAGTTGCAATTGCACCGGGCTATGCATTGGCTAATGTGGACTCAGTTGATATAACAGTGAAAGGTAAGGGGGGACATGGCGCGTACCCACATACGACGGTTGACCCTGTGGTACTGGCCTCACGTATTGTGTTGGCATTGCAAACCATAACCAGTCGTGAGATTTCACCTTTGCAGCCATCGGTGATCACCGTCGGCTCTATCCATGGTGGCTCTAAACACAATATCATTTCCAACGAAGTGAAATTACAACTGACTTTGCGTTCATACGATCCAAAGGTAAGAGCGCAACAAATTGCCACCTTAGAACGTTTAACTAAGGGCATTGCATTGAGTGCGGGTTTGCCAGAAGAGATGGCGCCTGTGGTGTATGTGCACGAAGAGGAAACGATTCCTTCCACATACAACGACCCTGTGCTGGCTGAAAAAGTGACGCTAGCAATTAAAAATGAATTGGGTGAAAACCATGTGTGGCAGTCTGAGCCGGTTATGGCGGGGGAGGACTTTGGTTTGTATGGGCTCACCGATGAAGATATTCCTATCACCATTTTTTGGCTAGGCGGGGTTGAGCCTAACTTGTACCAACAAGCGCAAGACAATGGAGATACACTGCCGTCACTGCATTCAAGCAAATTTGCACCAGACTACCCTAAAACTATTCACACGGGCGTTAGGGCGATGACAGCCAGTGCATTAGGGTTGTTTAACAAGTAACATCCCTATTGCGAGCTCCCAAAACGCTTATCCGCAGCTAAGGTTAAGTAAGCTCAAAAAAGCGCTATACACAGCCGTTTGTGAATGAATTTTGCTTCTAGCAAGTTCTTAACTTCACAAAAGGACTGTGAGAATGTAAGTAGCTAACGTTGTAAGCACATTTAACCGTTATGGCCATGCCAAATTGTGTCACCGAGAAGGCAATACTTTGCCTTCTGAGCCTTTTACTGTTCAAGGTAGTAGCCGTGCGATTGATATGCGTAACATTGGCCTTAATGAGCTCAATGCTTTGATCCGTGAAACGGGCGATGACCGGTTACTCTTTCGACTGCCTGTCGACCATTTTATATTGGAAAATGGGGAACTCAAAGGCAAATCAAATGGTAATTTTTTAGCGCAAATAGAACAAGAAATTGCGTTTGAACGCGCCCGTGGAGCGGATACCGAAAAACTGGAACAATTTCTGGGGGTACTCAATCGCTATCAGGGATACCAATTAGCAACCCAAATTGATGTGAAGGTTTAACGTTTGAGCTGTATCATTAAAGTCAATGCGGCTAATTAAAACGGCACTGGTGCCTCAAAAGTCATCAATTGCTCTGTGACAGGGTGGCTTATTTGCAGCATCTCGGCATGCAGTTGTAAACGTGGTGCAGCTGAAAGCGCTTTGTCTTTTGCATACAGTCTATCACCCAAGATAACATGGCCTAATGACAGCATATGGACGCGTAATTGGTGAGAGCGACCAGTGATTGGCGTGAGCTTCACGCGCGTGGCAGTATCCTCGTAATTGAGTACTTCAAAGTGGGTGAGTGAAGGTTTACCTGTTTCGTGACAGACCATTTGTTTGGGCCTATTTGGCCAATCACAAATGAGAGGTAAGTCAACAGACCCTGTTTGCTGTTCAAGCTTGCCAAATACACGGGCAATATAATGTTTATTGGTTAGTCTGTCTTGAAATTGAATACTCAGAAAGCGGTGTGCCTCTTTACTCATGGCAAGACACAGTACACCCGATGTGGCCATATCTAAACGGTGCACAATACGGGCGGTTGGAAATACGGCATTAACACGGCTGATGGCGCTGTCTGCATGCTTGGGATCTTTACCGGGCACAGTGAGTAAACCACTAGGCTTATTGATCACTAACATGTGGTCGTCTTGGTACAAAATTTCAAGATAGGGGTCGCGCGGCGGCGCGTAATTTAACAGCACAATAAAGCCCTTTGAATCATTCAGCCCGCTATTTTAACGGGGTTTTGAGTATTAGCAAATAATGGCTGTTAAGAAAGGGCCATATGCCAGAGACTGACATACGGCCAAAGTCGTATGATTATTCGTGAGTAACAACAATTAAACGAATTGCATCGAGTTTCAATTGCGCCTTGGCGATGTGGCTTGTGAGAGCTTCTCTTTGTTTATCAAATACCTTAATTTCTTCATCACGAATATTTGGGTTGATGGCTTTTAGTGCGGTTAAGCGGCTTTGTTCATCTTCCATCACATTGAGCATCTTTTGCTGAGCTTGCGTTTGAATGTTATCCAGTTCACCTGAAGCTAATTCATTGGCTTTGGCTATCAATGGGTGAATCGCCCCTTGTAAGGCATTGGCCAGTTTACTTGCCGTTTGGCGACCCACTGCCGATAACTGATTATTAAACGCATCAAACGCCACATTAGCTGCCAAGTTGTTACCTGCTTTATCCATCAAAATACGGATAGGTGTCGGTGGTAAGAAGCGACCTAGTTGTAAGGCTTTTGGTGCTGATGCTTCGGCGATAAAAATGAGTTCAACAAAGAAGGTACCAGCAGGCAACTTCTTGTTTTTCAGTAGAGCAACAGAGGCACTACCAAAATCATCATCACAGATCATATCCATGGTGCCTTGTACCATAGGGTGATCCCAACTGATGAAATGCGCATCTTCTTGAGACAAGGCTGTTGCACGGTCAAAAGTCACGGTGATGCCATCGTCTTTTAAACAAGGGAATGATGGGTTGAGCATGTGCTCAGTCGGTTTTAAGATAATGGTGTTTTCACCTTTATCTTCTTGTGAGACACCGAAAATATCAAAAGCATTGATCATGTATGCTGGTAGCACCACGTCATCATCTAGCTGCTCAATTTCAGCAACCAGCTTTTCCGCTTTACCTTGGCCGCTTGAGTGTAGCTCTAACAAGCGGTCTCGGCCTTGCTCCATTTGTGAGCGTAGCACGCGATTTTGCTTTGATACTTGTTCTAGCAGCGGATCTAAGCTCTCCTCGTCGCAGTTGTGCTCACCAACCAATTCCAACAACTCTTCCGAAAATTCTTTGTAAAGTAATTGACCCGTGGTGCTCGTTGTCTCAAACGCATCTAGGCCTTCTTCATACCAACGTAGTAATACTTCTTGAGCGGTATTTTCAAAGTAAGGCACGTGAATATTTACATCAAACTTTTGCCCGATACGGTCAAGACGACCTATACGCTGCTCGAGTAAATCAGGGTTAAGTGGCAAATCAAACAACACTAAGTGGTGCGAGAATTGGAAGTTACGTCCTTCTGAGCCTATTTCTGAACATAACAGTACTTGTGCGCTGTCATATTCATCGGCAAAAAATGCTGCCGCGCGGTCACGCTCAACGATTGACATGCCTTCGTGGAATACCGCTGCTTTGATAGCTTCGCGCTCACGCAATATTTGTTCAAGACTGATGGCAGTTTGTGCTTCAGCACAGATCAACAGCACTTTTTCATGTTTTAATGTTTTAAGCGTTTCGATTAACCAATCAACGCGCGGATCGAAGGTTGCCCAGCTGCTGCCAGCTCCTTCAAACTCTTGGAATATTTTTTCAGGGAATAGGGCGCGTAAAGCCGATTTTTCAGCACTTTGGATACCACCCATACTGCCAAGTACCGACATCGCGGTTTTGTATTGTTTTGGCAGCTCAACGGGGTAGCTGTGTAATTTACGGCTTGGATAACCATCAATGCCGCTACGGCTGTTACGGAACAAAATACGTCCCGTACCGTGACGGTCTAATAGCATGGATAAGATTTCTTGCTTGGCGTCTTCATCACCCGATTGAGCTTGCTTTAATAATGCCGAAATGTCGGTTTCTTTGAGCAGTTGCGTGATAGTGGCTTCGCCTTTTTCATCCAATGCGCCATCTTGTAGTAATTGATTAGCGGCATCGGCTACTTCTTTGTAGTGACTTTCTTCTTCAACGAATTTGTCATAGTCGTAGAACCTGTCAGGGTCTAGCAGCTGTAAGCGCGCAAAGTGGCTGTAATGGCCAAGTTGATCAGGGGTTGCTGTGAGCAAGATTAAGCCCGGAATGTCTTGGCTTAGTTCTGCCATGCGCAAATATTCAGTACTTGGCTTGTCTTTAGTGATGGTTAAATGGTGCGCTTCGTCAATAACCAGTAGATCCCAATCAGCCAACGTTGCTTGTTCAAACCAGCGGCGTTTTTTTGTAATAAATTCAAGGCTAACTAAAACAAGTTGCTCGGTTTCAAAGACATTCGGTGAATCAGCAAAGGCTTCGTCACAGCGTTCTTCATCAAATATAGAAAAACGTAAGTTGAAGCGACGCAGCATCTCTACAAGCCACTGATGTTGCAAATTCTCAGGTACAACAATCAAAACGCGGTTGGCGCGACCAGTTAAGATCTGTTGATGTAAAATCATACCCGCTTCGATGGTTTTACCTAGTCCCACTTCATCCGATAACAAAACACGTGGTGCGAAACGCTTGCCAACCTCATCGGCAATATACAACTGGTGTGGAATAAGGCTTGCGCGTTGTCCAACAACCCCTTTCAGATGTGATTGTTGACGATTGAATTGGTGCTGCCATGTTTGGTAGCGCAACGTGTAGCGGTCAAAACGGTCAACTTGGCCTGCAAATAGTCTGTCTTGCGGTTTGTTAAACTTGATGAAGTGATCAAGAAACATTTCTTTTAAAATGGTTTTTTCTTGTGTATCTAGACGAGTGCCGTGGTAGCAAAGTAGATCGCCCTGCTGTTCAATCGTTTCTACTTGGAGCTCCCACTCTTCAACGTGACGAATGACATCACCTGGATTAAATACAACACGAGTTACTGGTGCCTCTTGCATTGAATAAACTCGGTTTTCTCCACTGGCGGGGAACAATATAGTCACTTGGCGGCCTTCAATAGCCACGATGGTACCTAATCCTAAATCTGATTCAGTATCACTGATCCAGCGCTGACCTAATGAAAAGTTCATGTTTGTCTCGTCTAAGCAGAAAAAAGGCGGCTATGTTACCCGTTCACATGACGTTGTTCAATCTTGTATATTGACGTTTTATGTGCATATCTGGCAATGTGAATTTGCAGTATATGAAACGCACAAATACAGCTACGGCTTGGCTAAAAAGTGCGCAGTCAGTTGTCATGAAACAGACTTTCATGACAAATAGACTAAACTTGGTTTATAGCCATCGGGTTTTTGATGCCACCATCAATGAATCTAATGGGTATAGCATATATCATTGCAAACGACAGGAATGCGCTATGGGAAAAGATCAAGACCTCGACAGAAAAGTGTACGTGCTTGACACCAACGTACTACTCCATGAACCCCTCGCTTATCTTTCCTTTCAAGAACATGACGTGGTAATTCCCATGACAGTGCTTGAAGAGCTAGATCACATCAAAGACCGAAAGAGCGATGTAAGTCGTGATGCCAGAGTGGCAATTCGTAGCCTAGACGGCGTACTAAAGGATGCAACCCCAGAACAAATGTTGGAAGGGGTTCGTTTACCGAGTATTCAATCAAGCAAAGAGGTAGATACGCTCGCCCGAGGCAAGCTGGTTATTGTGAACGATCATTTATTTCCAGATAGCATTTCAGGCTTGCCGGGAAATGAGAACGACCATCGTATCATCAACTGTGCAGTACAATTACAAAAACAGTACAGCGACAAAAAAGTGGTGTTGGTCACTAAAGATATAAACATGCGCCTTAAAGCTAAAGGTGCAGGTTTGAAGTTTGTTGAAGACTATCGTACCGATCAGCTTATCGATGATATTCAGCTGCTTAGTACTGGTTTTAAAAAGATAGAAGGAGACTTTTGGCAAAACGTTGGCGATTGTACGTCAGAACAACAAGGCCGATACACGGTACACCATGTGCCAACTTCGTTAATGCCAGATGTGTTTTGTAATGAATACTTGATAGATGATGGTGAGCACTTTGCCGCTCGCGTATCAGGCTATGATGAGAATCTAATTACACTTAAAGACTTAAGCCGAGAGCGCCTGATGCATCAAATGGCATGGGGTGTTAAACCGAAGAATATTTATCAAGGCATGGCACTCGATGCGTTACTAGACCCAGATATTGAACTGGTGATTTTAACGGGGCCTGCGGGGTGTGGTAAAACGTTACTCGCTTTGGCTAGTGCACTGGAGATGATTATTGAAAAAGGCGTTTATGATAAGGTCATTGTGACGAGAAACACCCCGGAAATCGCTGAAAGCATCGGTTTTTTGCCAGGCACGGAAGAAGAGAAAATGGCGCCTTGGCTAGCGGCAATTACAGACACGCTAGAAGTGCTTCACAAAAATGATGAAAGCCCTATTTCTAGTCGCAATTACATTATGGAAAAGGCGAATATTCAATTCAAATCGGTTAACTTCATGCGCGGGCGTAGCATTCAAAATGCGGTAGTGATTTTGGACGAAAGTCAAAACTTGACCGCTTCACAGCTTAAAACAATCATCACCCGTTGTGGTGAGGGTACCAAGTTAATTTGTACGGGTAACTTAGCGCAAATTGATAGCAACTATCTAACCCCTGTCACGTCAGGCTTAACCTATTTAGTTGAACGCTTTAAACACTTCGAAGGAAGTGCAACCATCAATCTCAATGGCGTAGTGCGCAGTCGCTTAGCCTCTTTTGCAGAAGAAAATCTATAGTAATCAAGCAGGCTACTTATATGGCCTGCTCTCTCATTTTGATAGACATCAGTCAGATTACTGGTAATGTTTGCGTTATAAAATCATAACTATGCCATCTTAATGGACACAACTCTCGACTTCATACCACTTAAAAAATATCGCAGAGCAGCCGTGATAGGGTTGTGCATTTCGATATTGGTGGCGGCTTTTCTTTGTTTGCATTTTTATCATCTTAAGCTCACAAGAGCATATGAGGAGCGTGTTGCTCATTTTCAAGCATTGGATGCGCAGTTTGATCAAAGAATGGCACAAGCAAGCAGTGTGCTCGATGGTGTTTTTCTGACGCTTGAGCAAGCGCCTATTGATGATGCTTTTGAGTCAATTGAGCCAAAAGCAGCGGCGGATACGGATTACTTTTATCAAAAACTGAGCCATTCTGGTGTAGAATTTGTGGGTTTTAAACACTTTCGCTACGAGGCCGTGAAGCAATCTCAATGGTATCAACTTTCCTCGCTGGCACCAGCATTTAACACGGTATTGTCGTTAATGTCGTCTGTTGAAGCGATTGCTTATGTAAAAGAGGGGCACTACGCGTTTGTAAAGAGAAGGGCGAGTGATACTAGCCATATGCTCAGTGCACTTTTAGAAGGAGAATTAGAGCCTGATTTTAGTATGACGAATTTTAGCAGTAGTCGTACGGTTAAAATTAATGGAGAGCGATTTTTTAGTATCGCAAAACAGCGTGGTAGCGCCCACAATGAGTATGTCATTCTTGTTTATAGCGTTGAGAGGGTCGCAGGTTGGCTAGAGAGCGTATCATTAGGGCAAAGCCAAGTACTGTTAATAAATAAAGATAAACGAAACATACTTGATGCACAGAGATTTGAGTTTAAATCCCCGATACAGCAACAAGGTGCGTCCCCTTGGTCTGATGGCATTGAACTGTATGAATTAAAATCTCAACGTCCGTTAGATTTGGTGTATTTGCAGCAAGAATTTCAGTTTCGTAAGCCGATATTGTATGAGCTTGCTCTTGAATTTGCTTTTATCTTATTGTTCGTTTTAGCAACTTATATGATGCTCAGTTGGTTGTGTCATCGTATTTTCATTTTGCCTGTGAGTTATTTTGTCCGCTATTTGACGCACCAAGAGCAGTCACCGCAAAGCACCTTTGATTATGTGATCCCCATAGATTGGCAACCGTGGTTTGCACAGGTAAAGCAAGTTGTGATGCAAAAGGAATCACTGCTTTTGCGCTTACAATTGCATAACGAGGAACTGGATGAGGAAGTACAAAAGCAACGTCGTGCTTTATCTCGTTCGCTCGATGCCAAAGAACGGCAAGCGGCGTTACTTGATAAAGTGCTTGATACGGTGCCAGATCTGATCTATTTCAAAAATATCGACGGTTCTTTTATTGGTTGCAACCGTGCTTTTGAACAGTTTTTGGGGGTTGAAAAGTCGCAATTAGTTGGACGTGAGCATCAAGAGGTAACCGAACTTTATCCTGAGCTACTCTTACTCGAACAGAAAATGCGAGATCAACAGTATGCTTTTACGACCACATTGCAGCTCGATGAGAAAAGTTACATGTTGACACTGGCCCCATTTCTGGACGGGCAAAAGGGATTACTGGGCACTTTGGGCGTTGCCCGGGATGTAACGGAGCAACAACGCGCCATGCGCGCTTTACAGACCTCAGAAGAAAACTTCAAAGCGGCCATGGAGTACGCGCCAAATGGGGTTATTTTGGTGTCGCTAAAGCAAACGGTATTGGTCATGAACAAAGCTGCCAAGCGTTACTTGGGGAAGGTGCATAATGAGTCGCATGCGCATTTGTCGTCGATGTTCAATTCAGACAGTTATTTAGCGATATCCCACCTGCTCAACATGTTGTTGAAAGACTCGAAAAAAGTACTCGAACTCAGTTTATCGCAACCAGAGCCGTTTAAGTGGCTGCACTTAAGTGCTTCACTGGTATGGGATAAAAACAAAACACCCAAGTACTACGTATTGCACTTACAAGATATAACCAGTCTCACACAAGCTAAACTGGATGCCGAGCGTGCGACGCTTGCGAAAAGCCGCTTTATTGCCAATATTAGCCATGAGATACGAACTCCATTAAATGTCATTCAAGGGCTGGTGGATATTGTTAAAAAACAGGGCGTGACGGAACAACAGCAAGTGCACCTTGGTCAGGTGGAGCATGCATCTGATCAGTTACTTAACATGCTAGACAGCATTTTGTCGTATGCCAAAGTTGAGGGGCGAGTGGCTGTTCCTTGTGTTGCCGAGTTTTGTATCGCGACACTTGTCAAAGACTGCCTTGAGCTTATCACCCCGTTAAGTGAGAAAAAACAGTTACAGCTCATTACTCAGGTGGATGAGCGTGTTTGGCCTATCTTAAACAGTAATGAAAATAGAATTAAACAAATATTGATTAATTTATTGAACAACGCGGTTAAGTATACAGAGCATGGCCAGATCACACTGAGTATGGAAGTACTGAATGAAAGTGAGGAAAAGCAGGATATTTGCTTTTGTGTTAGCGATACTGGAGTGGGAATAAAACCACAAGATCAGAACCGTTTATTTGATGCGTTTACACAAGGTGATGAGTCATTCTCGCGTTACCACGAAGGCATAGGGCTCGGGCTGGCGATTGTGAAACATGAAGTAGCATCGCTTGGCAGTCACATTGAATTGAAAAGTGAGCTTGGACAAGGGAGCCAGTTTTTCTTCACGCTGTCGTTAGATAAAGTACCAACCCATATTTTCGAAGAGAATGTACCGGTACTGTGTTTATGCAGCAAAGAGCGTGAAATGCCTTTTCTTTCACACCCACATATTCAAGTTGTTCATAGTGCAAATCAAGCATTACAAGCTCTGAAACAAGGTGTTTATCGATACCTAGTATTGGCTGATTCGCCAGACGCTCGTGTTTTGTTAAATGAACATGATGCTACTTTGCAAGCACTTGAGCAAATCATAGCTCCAGACTCGCTGACTGATTTTACCAATTCGCGGCTTACTTTTGTCAATGCAAACGTATTTATGCAAGGTGCGGTGTGCCTTTTAGGTCGTAAACTTGAAGTCAATGCACTTCATAAATTGGGTCAAAAGGTTGCTGGGAAATTATGTTTAGTGGTGGATGATAACAGCCTAAATTTGGATATTGCAGCGAACATGCTTCAGTCTTTGCATGTTAATGTGGTTGTGCAACAGTCAGCAAAAATGCTCACTGAACTGGTCGCAACCTTACAACCCGATATTGTATTGATGGATATTCATATGCCTGGCGTTGACGGTTATCAAGCTACCAGTGATATTAGGGATGTACTGCAAGAGTTTGAAAGCCCGATTATTGCTCTCACTGCCAATTCACAGCTTAGTGAAAAAGAGCGTGCACTTGAAGTTGGCATGAATGACTACCTTACAAAGCCGATTTCGCAAACACAACTACAAGCGGCATTGCAAACTTACATGCACTCAGATGAAGTCTTTTTTGACAATGAATTAGCTTTGCAGCAAATGATGGGCAGTGATAAATTTCTTGATAGCATGCTGGATAAATTTGCGCTAATGTGTGCTGAGTATTTATCCAAACTCGAGCAAGACGGCGATGATATGCAACTTGAAACTGTTGCACACAGTGTAAAAGGAGCGGCCGGAGGAATTGGCTTTATTGCATTATCAGAAGCTGCGAAAGCGCTAGAGTGGCATTTAAAAGAATTTGGCTCCTTACAACAGCCTGCTTTGAAAGAAGTATTTGTTAAGCGATTAAATCAGGTAAAACAGTTTATACCTATGAGGTATCGAGGCGCATAAATGCAAGACAAAGGACGAGTTTTAGTCGTTGATAGTGATCCCTTAAACCGAGTTGTGTTAGAAAACACTTTGGCTGATGAGTGTTATTTGACCTTGCTTGAGTCTAGTGAAGAAGCAATGAGCTTCCTTGCCACGCACAATGTTGACTTAATCATTACAGATCTCAAACAAACTGACCGACAAGGTGTGGTCTTGTTACAAAGACTTAAAGATGCCCCTTCGACGTATATGATCCCAGTGATCATCATCTCAGCCAGTAATAGCTACAGTGATGAAGCACAAGGTTTGCAAATGGGGGCGGTTGACTACATTACGAAACCCTATAGCCCTCTGATTGTTAGAGCCAGAGTAAAAATTCACTTGTCACTTAAGAAAAAAAGAGACTTGCTTGAGAAGTTAGCCTCTATTGATGGCTTAACTGAATTACCAAATAGGCGCTTGTTTGATGAGCACCTAGCAAAAAGCTGTCGTACCTGTCATGCATCAGAGCAAAATCTCAGCTTGATGCTGATTGATATCGACTTTTTTAAAAATTATAACGACGCTTATGGGTATGCTTCGGGTGACGAATGTTTGATTAAAGTCGCTCACGCACTTAATTTAGTTGTTAATGAATATAATGGTTTCTTAGCGCGCTTTGATGGAGTTCGGTTTGCTGTACTGGCCGTAGGTTGTACTCATGAGGCGGTGCTGGAATTTGCCCATGCGTTGCATGACGCAGTCGATCAATTGTTATTGCCTCATCGGCGCTCACCAATATGTGCGCATGTAAGTGTTAGTATTGGTATTGCGTATATCAAGGGCCAATCTGGCACCGATGTGAATACTTGCTTACAGCATGTCAATGATGCTTTGTCTGAAGCGCAAAATAATCAACAAAGGCTGGTATTAAAGAGCCGCTAATCGAGAGATCAGCGGCGTATTCTATTAGCTTATAAAATATTTGCCATCGCGGTGTCGCCAAAACCAACGAGTAGGTTGTTTTTGAATACTAGCGGTGTGCACTCATCCTTCGTTACTTTGCCATCTGAGTGCTTGCTGTTGGTTGCAAAAAATAGCACTTGGTAAACATCATCACCTTTTTTGACCAACTCAGTAAAGTCAGGGGTATTGAATCGGCTTAAAACGTCTTGATAACTCGTTCCCATGCTTAGCTGAGAAATTTTTTGACGATTATCTCTTTGTGTTTTTTGCCAGTTGTTATGATCGTTTGCCCAACCACTTTCGACTTCACCATCAGAGATAGCAACAACACAACCAGATAACATAGGCACAGCGAGTGCAGCAACAATAAGTAATTTTTTCATTATAATAACTTCCTTCGTGAATATGGTTTCTACTAAAGCAAATATATTGCCAATAATATCAATTTCTACAATATCAATACGTTGTGTTTTCCTGTCCGTATTCGGAAACTTCGAACTTCGCGTAAATTGCTAATTTTTAGCTAATTAAACCACTCTGTTGGTCTGCTTGTTATTGCAAAAGTCAGCAATGTTTTGAGCAATGCCCGCGACCAATCGAGTGATAGATTCGTTACTGGCCCATGCCACATGCGGTGTAACTAACAAATTATTTCCTTGGTATTGAATGAGAGGGTTATCTGCATTTGCCGGTTCTTCGCTCAGTACATCAGTGGCTGCCCCTGCGATCATTTTCTTGTTTAGTGCTTTTGCGAGTGCATGTTCGTTCACAATACCACCACGAGCGGTATTAATTAAAATAGCTGAGGACTTCATCAGCGCTAATGTATCAAGATCAAATAAATTTTCAGTGTCACTGGTAAGCGGACAATGAATCGATACTATGTCGGCTTGTTTTACTGCATCAATAAATGGCACTCTACCAGCGCGAGTATCGGGGCGTTGACGTTGTTCTGCTACCAGCACCTGCGCACCATAAGCTTTAGCAACTTGGGCAACGGCTTGACCGAGTGTACCAAAACCAATGATTGCAATTTTTTTGCCATAAATTTCAGTGATCGTATGATCGAGCCGACAAAACATAGCACTTTTTTGCCACTCGCCTACTTGGCAATCGTGCGCATAGCGATGCACATTACCAAGTAAATTACTGATCAGTGCAAAGGTATGTTGTACTACCGAAGGAGTAGAGTAGCCAGCGACATTGGTTACTGCTATGTCAAATGACTTAGCGGTGTTTAAATCAATATTGTTAGTGCCGGTGGCCGCTACGCAAATGAGCTTTAGATTGTTGAGCTGTTGCATGATTTGTGCACCAATTACCACTTTATTGGTAATAACGACATGTGCATCTCTACAGCGCTCAATCACTTCCTCGCTTTGGGTGTGAGCGTATACGGTGAGTTGTCCGAACTGCTGAAGTGGCTCCAGAGAGACTTCGCCGAGGGTTTGTGCATCCAATAATACAATATTCATATTTCTCTCTAAAAAGCTTGACCTTGGTGTTTACTCTAAGGTTTATACTTTACCATGAACTTAGGAGAGAATGATGAAAATTGGCGTGTTAGCAAAGCAATTAGGCGTATCAACAGATACGCTTCGGTATTATGAACAACATCAGTTATTGATGCCTTCTGGGCGTAGTGATGCCGGCTACCGTGTCTATGATGAAGCGCAGCTCAAGCAGATGCAATTTATTTTACGGGCTAAAGAGGTCGGTTTTAGTCTTAAAGAAATTCAAGAACTGTTAGAAATCAAAATAGATAAACACCAGCATAGCTGTGAGGAAGTCAAAACGATTACCTCACAAAAATTAGCGCTGGTACGAGAACGCATTGCGGAGCTACAGCGTTTTGAACAGTCGCTTGCCAAATTGGCAAAGCGTTGTTGTGGTGGCCCTGAAAGCGCCGATTTTTGTTCAATATTGACGGCATTGGAGGATATCGATGGATCTAATCAATAACTTTTGGCAGCTATTTTTACTGTCGGCCCCGTGGCTTATGCTAGGGCTACTTTTAGCTGGCTTGATTAATGTATTCATACCCAAAGATTTTTTACAAAAACATCTTGGTAAAGAGGGGCTTTGGACAACGGTAAAAGCCGCGCTGATTGGCGCGCCTATGCCCTTGTGTTCTTGCGGTGTGATCCCCGCAGCCGTTGGCTTACGTCGGGCTGGTGGCTCTAAAAGTGCGACAACAGCGTTTTTGGTGTCTACACCTGAGACCGGGGTCGATTCTATATCTGTGTCTTATGTATTACTCGGGCCATTTATGGCGGTGATCAGGCCCATTGCGGCCGTCAGTAGTGCGATAGTTGCGGGTGTGTTAGTTGGTCGGGAAGATAAGCCGGAACATGCTCGTGTTTCTATAGCAAATGGGGATAACGCCAGCAGCTGTTGTTCGGCGTCTGCTAGCGTTAGCCGACAACAAGACAGTTGCTGCGCGAGTAAAGAAGAAATAGTCGTGCAAACTACATCGAGCTGTTGCGTCCCACACGCTGAGAAAGCTATTGCCGTTGACAGCTGTTGTGACAGTGAAAAAGCACACAATATGTGTTGTGAGGGTGATAATGCTTCTGAGCAAGTACCGCTTGTAAACAAACTATGGCAAGCCGTTAAATTCAGTTCAAATAAATTGCTATCTGACACCATGACTTGGTTAATGATAGGGCTGTTTTTTGCGGCTTTAGTGCAAACTTATGTGCCAGAGTCGTTTCTTAGTCAGTGGGGCAGTGGCGTGCTCGCTATGTTGGTGGTGATCCTGATAAGCATTCCGATGTACATTTGTGCCACCGCCTCCACACCGATCGCAGCGGGCTTGCTAATGGCAGGTGTATCACCTGGCGCTGTATTGGTGTTTATGCTCGCGGGTCCGGCGACCAATATTGCCACTTTAGGCGTGGTTGCAAAAGAGCTGGGTCGGCGTGCGGTAGCCGCTTATTTATCTGGCGTGATTGGTGTTGCACTCGTGTTTGGCTTTTTAACCGATATTTTAGTGTCGAGATTTGGTTTTTCAGTCGAGCCAATGATGCAAATGCATCATGAGGTGCTGCCTGCTTGGTTAAGCATGGGGGCGGGTTTATTGCTGCTGATCTTGATGGGCAGATTGGTGATCATTTCCTTGTGGGGAAAAATAAATGCAAATAAGGAATTGTCTAGTTGCAAAGGTGGTCAGACTTGATAATCTTGGCGTAAACAAGACAAGCGCGATAAAATATCGCGCTTTGTAATTTAATCCTTTTGAAAATGAGTTGTTTAGTGGATAAGTACGCACAAATAAGACCTTACAATGATGATGAAGTACCCGCCGCACTGAAGCGTTTGTTGGCTGATAACAGCTTTATTGATGTTATTGCCAAATATAACTTACCTCAGTGGCTAAGTCGTTGGTCTACCGTTGCTCGTCCATTAGTACGCGCTCGTTTAAATGTGAAATGGGGCAAGTTTTCTACCGTTGAGCAGGTTCAGCATGAGGTTGCTTACTATCTTGAAATGCTGATTAATAATACCACCAGTAAAGTGACCTACTCGGGGTTAGAAAAACTTGATAACGACGCTGCTTATTTGTTCATTTCGAATCACAGAGATATTGTGCTTGATCCCGCATTAATGAACTGGGGCTTACATAAGCACAATATGAATACAGTGCGTATCGCCATCGGTGATAACTTATTGCAAGTCCCTTATATCACCGAGCTTATGAGGCTTAATAAGAGCTTTATTGTGAATCGCTCAGCAAAAGCTCCAAAAGAAATGCTCAAAGCGCTGAGTGAACTGTCAAGTTACATTTATGACTCATTAGATTCAGGGCACTCGATTTGGATTGCGCAAAAAGAGGGGCGAGCAAAGGATGGTGTGGATAAAACCGATCCAGCACTGTTAAAAATGCTTCAATTACAGGGCCGCAAGTTGAAAATGCCATTTGATGATTATGTGCGTCAATTGAAGATAGTGCCGGTTTCCATTTCATATCAGTTTGAGCCATGTGCGGTTGCTAAAGCCAAGGAACTTGTACATAAACGCGAGTTTGGTCAGTACGTGAAAGCGCAAGGTGAAGACATCGAAAGTATCTTGGAAGGTATTCGCACGGATAAAGGACATGTGCATGTGGCTTTTGGTGAGCCCATCGTTGATGAGTGTGAAACCCCAGATGAGCTTGCCTTGAGTATTGATAAGCAGATAGTTGGGCAATACTATCTTCATCCAACCAATTATATTGCGGCCGGTGAGAGCGCTAAAGTTTCAGACACTGAGCAACAAGACTTTCTGCAACGTTTAGAGCAAGTGCCTGAAGAGCTAAAAGAACAAGTAATGGCAATGTATGCAGAGCCATTTAAGCGAAAAGCCACATATTCATAGTGGTAAAGGTCATGACAAACAAAAAAGCACGTTTCATAAACGTGCTTTTTTGTTTGCTATTTGTCCATGTATTCGCGTTATACTCACTGAAGCAAAGTCGTGTGAATGTTATGGAACAAATAGAAATTTTCGAGATCCCCAGTCCGTGTAAGGGGATCTGCCAAGTAAATAATCGAGGTTATTGTAAGGGATGCTATCGCAGCCGAGAGGAGCGTTTTGCTTGGAATACACTCAGCAACGCACAAAAGCGTAAAGTTATTGCGTTATGTCAGCAGCGCTATAAGCGTTATCTTGCCAAGAAAACACAACAAGAAATTGAAAAAGGTGATCCCACTGATCAGCAGTCACTCGATTTTTAGTTTGTCTTATGTTCCGCGCGTATCTTTGAGTTATGGTACAATCTTGATTCCCTGTAATTTTATGTGACTGTTATGAGCTACAACCTGTGTAAATTGCCAAGACAAGAAAAATACCAAATTCAACTTGATTATGAAGCGTCATTTTGGGCGTATCAAATCAAGCGTGGTAAAAACACGCGAGAAGCTGTTTATGGCGCCATTAATAATCGTCCCATATCGGAGCAGGCGACTCTAAAACAACGCTTTGAGTATTATTTAAGTGTCATGTTAGCGGGCTAGGGTGTTAGTTACTCAAGTTCCAGCTATGGCGACTCCACTGGTAAACAAGTTTTATAAACAGTACCGGGGTCGTGGCAGAGCGACCAAACAAGATCAAAATTGGGTCGTTAAATTACCTCATATCGTCGCTGCATGTCGAGTTCAGCAAAAAGCCGGGGTACTGTTTTTATCTTCAGTGCTAGTGGCGCCAGAGTATCGCGGTCAAGGTATTGCTAAAGCATTGTTAAAGGACGTGTTGCTCGCACAACAGTCGACAGTCTATACATTTGCTTATCGACATTTATGTCAACTTTATCAGCAGTTGGGGTTTCAAACGTGTGATATCCCACACACTCTACAACCCTATTTCAACAGCTATATTGCGCAAAAACGTGATATTGTGGCAATGTGTCTATTCAAATAATTCATGTTCAGAAGTATGAGTCGCATTATTCACAAGTTTATTGCTTTTTACCTGTCAGTTATCTTGTTAGGCGTTGTATCTATAGGCTATGCCAATGCAGCTCAGGTTGAGCGCTTATCCCCAGCTGAAGGTTTATCGCAAAGTTATGTCAACACATTGATGTTTGATAAAAATGGCTTTCTTTGGTTGTCTACCGAAGGCGGACTGAATCGTTACGATGGTTATCAAGTTATGTCAGTCAAAGGGCCTGATGGCATACTAGATGAAGATATTATCGACAGAATTTATCAAGATACCAAGGGGCGAATTTGGATTGCATCGAGAGCTTTTGGCTTATTCAGCTATGATCCTGACAAAGACAAGTTTCGCAAATACATCAATGCGCCACGCAATGAGCAAGAGTTTATGCAAACAGCGGTCAATCGAATGCTCGCGAAAAGTGACCGTCAGTTGTGGCTCGCCAGAGGTGATAATGTCGCTGTTTTAGACATTCATAGCGGCAATATTTCCAAAGAGATCCCACTGCCAATCAGTAAAGAAACGGGTGTTGTAAGAGACATCATGAGTTCGGGAGATTACTTGTTCATCGCCACTTCTGAAGGTACGTTTGCTTATCATGATAAAAAACAAAAACTGATAAAAATAGAGCATTTGGATATTGAAGAGCATGAATACCAAAGTCATACCAAGTCACTAGCATTGCTCGATCCACAAACATTGTTAATAGGCGCGGTACAGGGCTTATATCAGGTTGATATTAGTCAATTAGAAGAGCAGTTCGAATACTCAGAGAACCGTTGGCAATATGAAACGCTGATAGATGACTTAAATATCTGGAAAATTGCCATTGAGCGTGAATACCTCATGTTAGGTACTAACAAAGGGTTAATGTATCTTGACCTTGGTACAAAAAAGTTACATCGAGATGAGCGCATAGCCAATAGCACCTATAAGAGCCTCACAGACAGTAGCATTATTGATTTTGTTGAAGACAAACAAGGTTCTTTGTGGGTAGCAACAAGAACTGATGGTGCGTTTTATCTACCCAAGATACAGGCTGATTTTACCAATGTAAGCCCCTTAAGCGCAAAGGGAGATGGATTCTCTCATAATAATGTATGGGATTTACAATATTACAAAGGAGATATCTGGGCTGCGACCCATGATGGATTAACCCGTTATAACCCTAAAACGGGAAAGACGGCTATCTTTCTTAAAGGGTATTTAGGAGAAGCTGTTTTACCTGAATTTGCGGTAGCACAGGTATTTTTATTCAAAGACGATTTTTGGTTAATGACAAACCGTGGTTTATTTGTCTTTAACCCACAAACACATGAAATTCGACGGCCTTATGCAAAGACGAAAAGCGACCAAGAAATTGTGCAAGACTTTGTATTTGGCGTCACTTTGCTGCCCAATGGCGATCTGTATTTTGTAAGCAGTGATAAAGGCTATTTTCGCTACAATATTGAAAAGCAATCGTTGCAAAAAATTGAAGGTGATCTGACAAACGAAGACCCATTTTTATCGTTTGGATTTCGCACGCCTTTACCTGATAAACCTGAGCAACCTTTGTTTTTCAGTGGTGGTACCTTGTATCGATTTGTGCCTGAGACACAAAAACTCGACAAAATATATGCAGTGCCGAATGCCAATGAACACTCTCCAGATAACTTACTTTCTTACACCATAGATAAAAATGGCATTTTGTGGCTAGCGATGTCGAACATGGGCCTAATTGGCCTTGATTCGAAAAGCTATGAAGTAATGCACACAATTGATTTAAAGATGCTAAAGCTCGATACCCCTATGTATGAGATGCATGCCGATGAAAAAGGGATGATCTGGATGTCGTCCCATAAAGGGATTTGGCGCTTAGACCCTGATAATTTGCACATGCAGCAATTTACGACTGAAGATGGCTTATACGCAAATGAGTTCAATTGGGGGGCGTCGACTAAACTGGGTGATGGTCGTTTGGCTTATGGGTCTTTGAAAGGCTTTACTATTTTTGATCCGTCTGTGAACCGACCAACAAAACCATTGTTGTCGCAAGTGAATATTACGTCTGTAGAGCTTATGTCACGAAAGCTTGAGCATCATGGTTTAAAAGCAATTGAAGAAATTGAATTAAATCATGATGATCTTGGTTTAGAAGTGTCGTTCTCGGCAATGATCTTTAACCACCGAGATAGAGTGGTATTTGAATATCAGATTTCAGGTGGACAAAAAACCATGACTCGAAATAACAATCGGGTGGTATTTCCTAAGCTTAATCCTGGTCACTATCAGCTGAAAGTGTGGGCGAAAGACCCTTTGACAGGGGACTATACTGAGCCTGCAAAGCTAAACATTAACGTTAAATATCCTATCTGGCGCTCTCCAATCGCATTGGCTGCTTATATTCTTTTTATTTTGTTCTCGCTGAGTTTTTGGATGTATAGGAAGAACAAAGTAGAGCAGATGATCATTGCTGCGCATAAAGAAACACAAAACAGTGAAGCACGGCTTAAGTTAGCACTTGAAAGTAGTGGGTCAGGGGTTTGGGATTGGAAGCTTGATAATCACTTGATATATCAGCCTCGTTTAACCGCTGAATTGGGCTATCCTCATGATAATGTGACATTAGATGAATACCTTCATATAGTTCACCCAAGTGATCGGGCCTTATTTAGGATTGAATGGTTAGAGTTTGTGTCAACCAATAAGGGCGTGTTTAATTGCACCTACCGATTACAACATCGTAAAGGCCATTGGAGGTGGTATAAGGACTATGGCAAGGTTATGGCGTGGCGGGATAGCATTCCTGAGCGTGTAACGGGAACATATACCAATTTAACCCGAGAACGTATTTTTGAAGAGCGTGCGCGCCTGTTTGGTGCGGCCTTTGAGCAGACTCGAGACTGGGTGTTTATATTAGATAAGAACCTGAGAATTCAAGCGTGTAATACCACAATACAGCAAGCGTTTGGCATTGAGGCCGAACCCGCTTCAAGCACAAAACTTAGTCTTGGCTTGAGCCGCCAAGTGCGCATGCGTTACCTACGTGCCATGACTGAGCTAAAACCTGGAGAACATTACAGCTCTGAAGAGCAGCTCACACAGCCCAGTGGTGAGGTGTGCTATGTGCTTATTAAAGTCAGTGCAGTGGCTGACTCGAACGGTGAATTAGAGAACTATGTTGTCGTACTTACTGATATTTCTTCACAAAAGAGAACAGAAAAAGAACTATACCAATTAGCGAACTACGATTTATTGACCCAGTTGCCTAATAAAGTCTTGTTTATAGACAGAGTTCAACATGCCTTGTCACAGCGTATTCAGAACTCACCTGTGGTTATTGTTGCTGTGCGTTTTGGCGCGCTCTCACATTATCAAGAAACGCTATCGGCTGAATTATATGCTCATGTAGTTAGGCATTTAGTTGGGATTATTCGACAATGTTTTCGTACACAAGACAGCATTGGTGTTGAAGGTGGCCAAGAGTTTTATATTTTGCTTGAGCAACTTAAAGGTTTAGCTGAAGCAACCAGGTGTATTCGCAATCTGCTGCACCAGTTTGAACAACCCACCCTAATTGCGGAGCAATCGTTGACATTAAAGCCTTTTGTCGGCGTCGCTTATGCGCCTGAGGATGGTTTGGAGGCTTTTGCATTGTGTCAAAATGCGAAGGTGGCGCTTAATCATGCGATGCACCAATCTTTCGCTGGTGTACACTTTTTCAGGCAAGAAATGAATCAGCAGGTTCAGAAGACTTTTGTAATAGAAAAAGATTTGCGCCAAGCTTTATATGATGGTGAATTTTCAAACTTGTACCAACCTATCATCAATGGCACGAGTAAGACGGTTGACGGTTTTGAAGTGTCAATAAAGTGGCCTAAAATTGCGCGCTTTGATAGCCAAGATTCTATGTTTTGTGCAGCACAAATAGGCCTTTGTAAAGATATATTTCTATACACTCTAGAAAGGGCATTGATAGAGCTTAAACAATGGCATAGTACATACCCAGAATTGTATATATCACTTAACCTCTCTAGTTTGGACTTTATTGAGGTTGATTTGGTAGAACAAGTAGGATCCTTGTTAAAGCGTTTAGCTATGCAAGGCAAATATGTCGCTTTTGAAGTATCAGAGTCTTTGATGATGGGAGATACTGAGCATGTTATAGAAGCGATGTATCAACTAAAAGTACTCGGTTGTCGTTTGTTTATGGATGACTTTGGTACGGGCTACGCTTCGTTGACGCAACTTAAGCGATTCCCTATTGATGTACTTAAAGTTGCACATAACTTTGTTGCTGATATTGGTGTAGATAAAGAGCATGAAGTGATTATTCACTCAAGTTTGTCGCTTGCTCATAGTTTGGGTATGCAGTGTGTGGCGCAAGGTATTGCCACAAAAGAGCAACTGCGATTTTTACGTATGCACGATTGTGATTATTTTCAAGGGCCTTTATTTAGCGAGGCCCTAGGTGGTGAGCAAGTGGCTACCATGCTTGAAAATACTTGGCAGCCCATGTTTAGTTAACCTCAGCTGCGGATAAGAGTTTTGATAGCTAGCAATAGAAACATTGCAACTATTTCGACATCCAATGATGTTATTTCGCTTAATATCAAGGCATTTTCGCGAAGTAATAGCAGGCTATTACAAGTAGAAATAACGCAGAGAGTGAGCGAAATAGCTTTATTGGGCAAATTCGCTTATGTGCAGCTGAGGTTAGTTAGCCTCTACTGCACAAAAGCGAAGCTGAGCTATCAACATGTTTATGTGCAACTGAAGTTAGATAATGTTAGAACTGGCGTGATGCTCAGAGCTTGTTTCCGCAATGTTTGCAATAAAGCGCGTGAGCACGTTGGCTACTCATGATTTTTATTGCTTGGTTAGCTTCAGTATGACTTAGCCCTAATTCGACGCGCAGTATTTCTAAGTGCTCGCGCTCGGCGTCGTCTATCACACCATCACTTAGGCTATGCAGCACAGCTTCGTTAAACGCGTCGCGACGCTTGCGTAGCTGGTCGGCGAAACTAGACGCTAATAAGCCCGTTGGGATTGCCACCATGCCCATACTGAGTAAGGTGATCACACCACCAAAAAAGCGCCCTGCAGCCGTAATAGGCACAACATCCCCGTAGCCCACGGTTGTGAGCGTCGCCATCGCCCACCACATGGCCTGAGGAATTGAGCCAAATTTATCAGGTTGTACACCGTGTTCTAGTAAGTAAATTCCACATGACGCCATGATGAGTACCACAGACATAATAAAAAAAGCGGCCAGTAAGCTGCTACTCTCTTCTTTAAATGCTGCCAACAATAACTGCATAGCGCGAGAATATCGGGTGAGCTTAAAAATCCTTAGTAAACGAATAACGCGCAAAAAACGTAAATCAAAGGTGATAAACATCATCAGCAAGGTTGGTAAAATCGCAATTAAATCAATTAATGCTAAAGGAGAAAGAAAGTAATGAATACGCTTTTTAAGCGTGCCATATTCCAAATGCTTATATTCGATTTTATCTACGCAGCACCACAGTCGCAGTAAGTACTCAATGGAAAAAATACTCACAGACACTAACTCTAAATTAAGAAAGTGCTGGTGGTATTCTTTTGCCAGACTTGGCACAGACTCAAGCACAATAGCCACCACATTGATCATGATGAGTGAGATCAAAAATAAATCGATGTAATGACCCTGTTTTTGATATTTTCCGCTGCCTTCTAGTAGCGCAGCCATTTTTTCTCGATGGGTATTTAGCATAATGATGTTAATTGTAGTTGCATGTTAACGGTGCCTTCTTCGAAGTCACGGCTCACACTAAAACCTAATTTCTTTGATAGCTCAATCATACCGCTATTTTCAGGCAAGGTAATGCCTGAAATTAACTCAAGCCCTTGCTGTTTAGCATAGTCGATAATGGCAGACATGAGGATGGTACCAAGCCCCAAGCCTTGGCAATCTGAGCGCACGACCACCGCAAATTCAGCGCTGCTGTTATCAGGCTCAATGAGTATACGTGATACGCCCAATGTTCTATGGCTGCTTTTATGGGGTTCGCTGACAATAAACGCCATTTCTCGGTCATAATCTATTTGCGTCATTTTTGCTAACTGCTCATGGTTGAACTGAGGTAACTCGCCGAAAAAGCGTCGGTATCTGTCTTCCTTAGTTAATGATTGATCAAACTCTTGATGTGCTCGTTCATCCTCCGGACGAATAGGGCGAAGTATGGCATGACAGCCATTTTTGAGGGTGATCTGTTTAACCAAGTCCTTTGGGTAAGGGCGGATCACCAGTCGCTTTTTACCGAGTTGAGGTTGATATGGCGCAAGCGTTACATTGGCATCGAGCACTAAAAATTGGCCCGCACTAGCGAGGATTGGATTTAGCTCAAGGCTGATAATATCAGGTTGATCGATCACCAGTTGCGATACTCGCGTGAGTAAATCGCATAACTTATATTTGTCTACTTTGTCAGGAAGCGCGCGCTCTTTAAGAAAGCCTTTGTCTTGTGCTGCGGCAATCAAGTATTTGGCTAGATTCATATTCAAAGGAGGAAAAGCGACCGCAGCTTGCGAAAATGACAGCCCTGTTCCTGCTTCTCCTAATAAAATAACTGGACCAAAGTAGGCCTCTGTTTTCACTGCAATGCGAAGTTCTTGTGCGCCAGCTCTTGGTGCCATTTTCTGCAATGAGAAGCCCTCAATAGTGGCATCTGGGTAGGTTTGTTTAATACGCAGCAACATAGCAAAAGCGGTTTGTTCCACTTCTTCGGCATCATTGAGGTTGAGAACAACACCGCCAACTTCAGATTTTGATGCTATGGAGGGGCTGAGCAGTTTCAATGCAACTGGGAAGCCCAATTCGATGGCTTGCTCTTTTGCTTCACTTGGCGTCATTGCTACCTGTGTCTCTATGCAATTGATGTCATAGTGACTGAGTAATTGGCTGGCCAAATGCGTGGAGAGCTGTTTATGGCCTTGTTTTAGTAACGATTGGATATGGCGCTTAGCACTTTTATTGTCGATATTCGCACCATCGCTGGTGGATTCAGGCGTTTGTGTTAAGTGTTTTTGATTGCGACGATAACTGACTAAATGCATAAAAGCACCCACGGCACCCTCCGGGGTGCGATAGGTTGGAATTGCATTATCAGCGCAAATATCACGTGCTGCATAAGCCGCCTGTTCACCCATAAAGTTGGTCATCACAAACGGGCGTGACATTTTGGGGATTTTTTGTAATGTATCGGCGATTATTTTTGCATATTCTTCACTTGGCGCTAGTGCCGATGGAGTGTGAATGATCAATAAGTTTCTTACTTCTGGGGCTTTGAGTAATATCTCCAACGCTTTTTGATAACGAGACGGTGATGAATCACCAAATAAATCAATTGGGTTGGATGTCACATCAGATTGTGGGATCACGGCATTGAGTGCATCTTTGGTTTGCGCTTCAAGTTGTGCCAGCTTGCCCGAATTTTGCAGTAGCGTATCAACGGCCATAATGCCCGGACCGCCGCCATTGGTGAGTATGGTCAGCTGCTCGACTTGCAGTAATTTGGGGTGTAACGCCAAGGTTTGGGTCGCTGCAAACAACTCTCGTAAGTCGTTTACTCTCAACATACCAGCACGTTGGAACATCGCATCATATACGGCATCATCCGATGTTCGCCCGCCGGTATGAATGTAAGCGGCCTCCGCTCCAGCGTGCGTTTTGCCTGTTTTTATCACAATCACTGGTTTGCTAAAAGCAGCGGCTCTCGCTGCGGAAATAAAACGGCGTACATCGTCTATGTTGTCAATGTAGAGCAGGATGGCTTTGGTCTTGGCGTCTCGCCCTAGAAAGTCCAGTAACTCATCAAAATCAATACCAAGACAGTCACCGACGGAAATGAAATAAGAAAAGCCGATCCGTTTGTGTTGAGCCCAGTCTAAAATCGTTGAACACACAGCTGCAGATTGAGAAATGAAAGCCAGTTTTCCCTGTGAGGCGATTGTGTGCGAAAAACTCGCATTGAGGCCAATGTGTGGAATAAGCAAGCCCAAACAGTTGGGGCCGAGAATGATTATATCGTGTTGCTTAGCTGCCAGCTTTAGCGCGTTTTTTTGCTGATTACTTAACCCTGAGGCAATGATAATGACGTGTTTACAACCTAAGTTTCCTAACTCATGAATAATGTTTGCGAGGGTGTTTTTGTTGGTACAAAGTACGGCTAAATCAGGTACTTTTGGCAAGGCATTAATATTGGGGTAAGCCAGCACGCCGTGCACAGCGCTGTGCTTTGGTGATACAGGCATGATAGGGCCCTTGAATCCACCTTGCAGCAAATTACGCATGACTACATGGCCTGCACGTCCCGGTGTATTTGAAGCGCCAATCACAGCTACGGAACGGGGATTAAAAAACTGACCAATTTGCTTTATGCTCATGTGATGTCCTACTAACCGAACTCGGATAACTAAGTCTCAATAGATGGTAATGGTTTTTTTTGTTGAATTGGGTATACATCATGTGTTCAGTGACATGTCTGTATAATCCGCCTGAAAAGTTATTCAACATATTAAAACTCAACTACTTACACTCTAATCAGTTTTTAACTAATGGTCGAGCTGTAACGTATGAGACTTTGATCTCATCACTCAAATTTTGGAGTATTAAGCTTATGAAAGAAGCGCTCAGTAAACATTTTGGCGCAGCCTGTGTGTTGGCTGTGGGGGTGATCGTGAGTACGTGGGTGCTCTCAGGTACACTCAAAGATATGAAGTCAATGGAACGTACCGTAGAGGTAAAAGGTTTGGCTGAGCTTGAAGTTGCTGCCGACACGGTAATTTGGCCTGTTTTTTATAAAGATGCTGATAATGATTTAGAAGCGCTGGTCGCACGAATTGAAGAAAAAAACTCTGCGATCCGAGCCTTTTTAACTTTGCATGGCTTTAACGAGCAAGAATTGAGTTTGTCTGCGCCGTCGATCACCGATAAGTTTGCACAAGAATATGGGCAAAATGAGCGTGGCTTTAGGTATGTTGCCAAGTCGGGTGTAACGGTATTTAGTAAGCAACCAGACAAAGTGAAGCTTGCCTTGGCGCAGTTAAATAAGCTTGCCAAACAGGGCATTGCTATTACGCAAGATGATTATCAAAATCGCGTAGAGTATATGTTTACAGGGTTGAATGACATTAAGCCGAAAATGGTTCAACAAGCAACTCAAAAAGCCAGAGAAGTGGCGATGAAATTTGCTAAAGACTCGGACTCACAGCTAGGGAAGATTAAATCAGCAAGGCAAGGGCAATTTAGTATTCGCGATAGAGACAGCAATAACCCGCAAATCAAAACCGTTCGTGTTGTGACAAGCGTTGAGTATTATTTGTCTGACTGAGGCAAAGGCAGTTGCCAACGCTCAAGGATTTTGTTGTAGATACCTTGGCGTTTGATTGTGTTCATGCCTTCGCGTAGCGCCTTAATGGTGTTGCTGGGCAGATTCAGGTTGGCGGCTAACCATAATTCAGATGGGAAGTCGCCAAGGTGTAGTTTCTTTTCTAGCAAAGTGGGGTCAAGCCCGCTGTTGAGCACCTCATAATTGAGAGTCAGCGTATTAGTCATAACCAAGTCAGTACGTTTTTTAAATAATAATTGCCAAAGCTGCTGGTAATGGCTGACCAGTACAAGGGTATCATCTTCGGAGAAGCCAGCTTGGCGCAAATACTTTTCACTGGAGTAGCCGCGTATGGTGCTAACTCGGTACTTTTGCGCGCCTTGTAAATTCTCCGTTATGTGTTCGGCCGCCTTTAATCCAACTAAATATGCATCGGCAAAATATGTTTTTGCGAGCCAGTGAAATTGCGTTTCTCTAGATGGCGTTTTGAGTAAGGAAAGCATTAGTGCGTCAGGTACTGTTTGTAATTCTTTATAGGCCCTAGCCATCGGCACGATGTGAAACTGGCCCTTGAGTTGTGCCGCTTTTAACGCTTCTTGTACAATCTCAACTAAAGCCCCAGAGGTTTTCCCGTGTGCATTTTTAAAGTGATAAGGCGGTAAGTCTTCAGCATAAAAAGTTAAGCTGTATGTGGGCGTACAGAGAAAGACACAGACAGTGATAAAAATACAAATAATGCTTTTAAACGACATACAACCTCCGTTATGAGACCAACCATTGTAGATAAATTATGCTCAGAGGTATATGAATATTGACTATTGTGCACATAGCTTAGCCAAGTTTGTGCACAGTTGATAATTTACAATAACTTAGATTTGATTTCTTGTAGCAAAAACAACTCGCGAGTTAATGATTGTCCTTGTTTCTCGCTTTGTTCGAGGGTGCGTATGTTATGGACGATTGCTTCATCTATTTCCATCCAGACGGGTTTCATGCCGTTAGCTTTTTCGTATTCTTCCATTTTGGGCTGATCAAATTGACCGCAAATTTCGCACACAAAGCAATCAGAGACGATGTGAATATAGTCGTGCCCTGGCTTGTACCATTCTCGGTATTCCTCGTAGCGACCAAATGGAGTTACATTGATAATACTTTTAACGCCTGTTTCTTCTTGTAGTTCCCTTTCTAAGGCTTGTTCAATGTCTTCATTCTCATCAACGCCGCCACCTGGAAGCGAGTAATCATCATATCGTTGCGTGTAAAGCAGCAATATACGGCTGCCATTTAAGACGATGGCGCGTGCAGTTTGACGGGTAAAGCAGGTGCCCGATGTGGGTTTGTCGGGCGTAGTATTTAGTGGGCGCATAAGGTCTCACACAAGGTTACTTATGCGGGGATTATACGTAATCTGAGTCCTATAAAACAGATGCAGCAGTGTGGCAAAAGTTATACCTTTGCCACACTGGTTTGTGTATTTGTTTAAAACGGCGAAGGAAAACGTCGCAACCAGACATCGATGATATCTAGTTGTTGTTGGTCTAGCTGCAAATTAAAGGCATTCATATTTTCTTTGAGCTGCACCATTGAGGTTGCACCAATGATTGTTGACGTAACACCATCTACTTGATTGACCCAAGCAAGCGCTAACTGTGCAGGCGAAACTTTAACTTCTTGAGCAAGTTCAACAAATTCGGCAATAGCTTGATTTACCGCAGGTGTATCTCTAAATAGGCCGTTACGTTGCATCATACTCCAACGTGTACCTTCAGGCCTTGCTCCATTTAAATATTTACCCGTGAGTGAGCCTGCGGCTAAAGGTGACCATGGTAGATAAGCGATATCTTCATGGACACAGTTTTCAACCAAGTATGGCCAATCTTTGGTGTGTAATAAGTTAAATTCATTCTGAATTGAAACCGGTTTAGCGAGATTATTGTCGTTGGCTAGTTTCAGGTAGCTGTTGATCCCCCAAGTTGTATCATCAGATAAGCCCCAATGACGTATTTTCCCTGCGTTAATACAACTTTGTAGTGCTTCGAGAATATCTAGCATAGATGCCAGTTCTTGCTTGGTATTCACGTCTGTAAATTTGACAACTCCCGGCCAATGCTGCGAAAAATGTGGTGAGCGCCTGTTAGGCCAGTGTAGCTGATATAGGTCGATATAATCGGTTTGTAACCGCTTTAATGATGAGTCTACCGCTTCAATGACAGCTGCGCCTGTAATCGGAGAGCCATTTCTTACCCAACTTAAACCCGGTCCGGCAATTTTGGTTGCCAAGGTGACATCTTTTCTTTTCTCTTGATGTCGACCTAACCAATTACCAATGATGCTCTCTGTTGCACCATAGGTGTCGGGGGAAGGGGGGACTGCATACATTTCAGCAGTATCGATAAAGTTAACACCATGGCTAAGGGCATAATTGATTTGCTCGTCTGCATCATGCTGGTTGTTTTGTAAACCCCAGGTCATACTGCCTAAACAGACGCGAGATACTTCAAGTTGGCTACTGCCTAGTCGACTATATAGCATGTTAGATCCTTGTTTTATTCTAATATCAATCCGCAATAACAGTTAATCCTTCAAAATAGACCACTTAGTTAAGCTGATTGCTATAATTGTGTAATGCCAAGATTTTCCCAGTTTAGTTGATCCTGAGCATGAGGAAAAGTTGCACATTCTTGAAATTTGTGATGATATTTAACTGTATATAATTACAGTAAGTCAGTAATGCGTAAATTCATTCACATCGATATGGATTGCTTTTATGCCGCAGTTGAAATGCGCGACAATCCAGAGCTTGCCAATGTACCGATGGCGATTGGTGGAAATAGCCATCGCGGGGTACTTTCAACAGCAAATTACTTAGCCCGCGAATATGGTGTTCGCTCTGCGATGTCTAATTACCAAGCGAAAAAACTTTGTCCCCACTTAGTAATCGTGCCTGGGCGCATGGCTGTGTACAAGGAGGTATCACAGCAAATTAGAGCGATTTTTGCCCGTTACACGCACCTAATAGAGCCGCTTTCATTAGATGAAGCTTATCTGGATGTGACTGAATGTACGCTTTTTCACGGCAGTGCAACTCTGATCGCGCAACAAATTAGAGCGGATATAGAAAGTGAAACTGGCCTTACCGCTTCTGCTGGGGTGGCACCAATTAAGTTTCTCGCGAAAATTGCCAGTGATGAAAACAAACCGAATGGCCAATTTGTGATCACCCCAGATGAGGTTAGTGGCTTTATTGATACTTTGCCATTGAAGAAAATTCCGGGTGTTGGCAAGGTGACTCAGGAAAAACTACTAACTTTGGGGTTGCAGTATGGTTGTGATGTAAAGGCCTCTAGCGAAGACTTTTTATATCAGCGTTTTGGGAAATTTGGCTTAGTGCTTTGGCGTCGTTGCCAAGGAATAGACGAGCGACAAGTAGAGACTGAACGGGTACGCAAATCTGTCGGAGTAGAAACAACTTTTAATGAAGATACCAACGATATTGACGAACTTAAGCGAAGGCTAACACAAAAGCTGTATCCAGAACTGACTCGCAGGGCCGAGCCCTACATACAGAGCAGAGGGATGAGTAAGTTGGGAGTGAAAGTAAAATTCTTTGATTTTCAGGTGGTGAGCAAAGAGTGTCAATTGACTTACCTAGATGCAGATATACTGTGTACGCTACTTTGTGAATTACTAGAACGTTACCCTCATAAGCCGGTACGTCTAATTGGTATTAATGTAGGTTTATCACAAGAAAAAGATAATCAAGGACAATTGGGTCTATTCGATTGCGACTAAAAGGTGAGTGCATTATTTGTTTACTGTGTTAATTTCTAAAGTTTAATTTAGACAACAAAAAGAGCAGGAGCCTTGAATGCAGTCAATCATGATAGTGCTATTTGGTATAGCAGGTATGCTATTTGGCTGGTTTGTTTATTCCAAATTTATAGCCCAGAAAATCTTCAAAATGGATGACAACTTTGTCACCCCAGCACACGAACTCAATGATGGCGTTGATTTTGTGCCGACAAACAAAGTGGTGCTTTGGGGACATCATTTTACATCTGTTGCAGGGGCTGCGCCGATTGTTGGGCCCGCTATCGCCGTTTATTGGGGTTGGGTCCCCGCTGTGTTGTGGGTGGTGTTTGGCACCATCTTTTTTGCCGGTGTGCACGATATGGGGGCGCTCTGGGCAAGTGCTCGCCACAAAGGAAAATCGATGGGAGCGCTCTCTGAGAGTGTGATAGGTAAACGCACTCGTGCGCTTTTCATGATCGTTGTTTTTCTCGTCTTACTTATGGTTAATGCTGTGTTCGGGGTCGTTATAGCCAACTCTTTTGTTGCCAACCCAAGCGCCGTATTCCCAGCTTGGGCCGCGATTGTCGTCGCTTTGATCATTGGCCAGCTGTTAAAACGTCAGGTGCCTCTCATTCCTTTATGTGTGATTGGTGTTGCCATCTTGTATGCGACAATTTACATGGGGTCTGGCATGCCACTGGCATTGCCAACGGAATTGTTTGGGCTATCGGATAAAGCAAATTGGATAGTGATCTTATTTATCTATGCGGCGGTGGCTTCTTTATTGCCAGTTTGGCTGTTGCTACAACCACGAGATTTTATTAATGGTATGCAGCTGCTAGTTGGCTTGGTGCTGCTTTATGGCGCCGTTTTTGTGGTGATGCCTGATATCACGGCTCCTGCGTTTAATACGCAGGTTGCAGCACAAACACCAAGCATTATTCCGTTGTTGTTTGTCACCATTGCCTGTGGTGCTGTGTCTGGTTTTCACGGTATTGTGTCTTCGGGCACCAGCTCAAAACAATTAAATAAAGAGACTGATGGGCGCTTTGTGGGTTACTTGGGAGCCGTAGGAGAGGGTTCACTTGCTTTGATCACGCTGGTGGCGGTCAGTGGCGTGATGTTAGCGGTATCACCTGAGCAATGGCATGAGATCTACAGCCACTTAGGTGCCGGTAGTGTTGGTGCGTTTATTACTGGTGGCTCTAATTTGATCAGTAGTGGCTGGGGCATTCCGGCTGAAATTGCTGCTACCTTGTTGGCTGTGATGGTAGTACTTTTTGCGGGAACAACCATGGACTCGGGCGTGCGTTTACAACGTTACATCATTCAAGAGTGGGGTGATATTTATCAAATTAACTTGCTTAAAAATGGCATCGTGGCAACCTTCGTCGCGGTTGGCTGTTGTTTGTTACTAGCGTTTGGTGCCGGTGGGGCTTCAGGCAGCGGTGGTATGATAATTTGGCCCTTGTTTGGCTCTACCAATCAAATCCTTGCAAGCTTAACGCTACTGGTGATCTCGGTGTATTTGATTAAGTTAGGTCGCCCGGCAAAATACACTTTGATCCCCATGATTTTTGTGTTGCTTATGGCATTTTTTGCGGGACTGATAAAGTTGGTTGAGTACTATCAGCAAAGTAAGTGGCTTTTAGTCGGGCTTGATGTCATCGTGTTAGTTGTGAGTGTACTGGTGATGCTTGAGGCATGGTCGGTCATTAGTCAACATAAGCGTACACAAACGCAAACAGCACGGTAAGCGCGTTTACTAGCAAACTGTTTTTAAATCCCCCATAATCGGGCCTTTATAATGATAATCAAGGGCTCGATTATGTCTTTTCCTCGTGCACTGTCTTGTAACGACTTTATTAATGCGCAATCCGATGCGCTCATCGTTATCACTTCAGATATTAATAACTTAGGTGATGCGCGCTTAGATAGCGCAATTGCCCCCTATCTTGCCGTCGACGCGCGTATTGCTAGTAAAGCGTCGCTGGTTTTAGCTGGTGATTTACCAGGCAAGCGCCTGATCGTCTCACCAACAGGCCCACTAAACCGCGATTATGATGATGTACGTCGTGTATTTGATGCGGCAAAAAGTGCCATTGCTGAAGCGAAAGCGGCTGGCGTGACTGCACCGACCCTGTTAGTGGTTGGTATGCCAGAAGATGGCCGATACGAAAATGCTTTGGAAGTGGCTTATCTAGGTATGTGCCAGGCATTGTGGCAACCATTGGAAGCGCGTGAATATCGTGGCGAAAGCATCGAACCTGTTAAAGAAATTAGTTTGGTTGGGGCTTCAGAACAACAATGCCTGCAATTGAATGCCTTAGCCGCGGGTCACTATGCAGCGCGCGATCTTTGCGGTACCGAGCCTGAGCGTATGGCACCACCTAAATTTGCTGACTATTGTGTTGAGTTATTCCAAAACACCAGTGTAAGCACAGAAGTGATTTCTGATCTCAATACGATTGAGGAAAATTATCCGATGCTTGCCACCGTTGCGCGTGCATCGTACACAGTTGAACGTCATCACCCGCGCGTCGTTAAACTGGTTTACACCCCAAGTGACGAAGTAACACGTACCCTGATGTTTGTTGGTAAAGGCTTGGTTTACGACACAGGTGGTGCGGATCTTAAAGTGGGTGGCTTTATGGCGGGTATGAGCCGCGATAAAGGCGGGGCTGCTTCTGTTGCTGGTTTTATGAAGGCGGTAGCTGATTATCAGCCAAAGGGCGTAAAAGTGATTGCTTACCTTGCCGTAGTGCGTAATTCAATCGGTTCAGATTGTTTTGTACCAGATGAAATAATCACGTGTCGTGAAGGCTTAAAAGTACGTATTGGCAATACCGATGCGGAAGGGCGCTTGGCAATGGGTGACTTACTGAGTGAGATAAAAGATTTGGCTAAGTCGCAGGTGAACCCTGAGCTGTTTACCGTTGCAACGTTAACGGGGCACGCTGCACGTGCTGTAGGGCCTTACAGTGCTTATGTCGAAAATGGTCCAGCCAGAGCCGCAAAAGTGTCTCGTCAATTAGCAGACATTGGCGATCTATGGGCTGATGGGGCTGAGTTGTCGCGCAGCCGTCGCGAAGATTATGACTTTGTGAAGCCTCGCACTTTAGCGGATGATGTTTTATCAAGCAACAATGCACCGTCAGCAGTAACTGCACGCGGTCATCAATTCCCAATGGCCTTTTTAGCTATTGTGGGTGGTTTGGATAAGCACGGATGTGACTCACAGTTACCTATTCCGTATGTACATATGGATATTGCCGGTAGTGGGGTAGAAGGTGGAGATTGGCAGCACGGTAAGCCAACAGCAGCAACGGTGAGCAGTTTGTTTGCACGTTACTGCTTGTAATGAAACCACAAAAAAGGGCACTGAATGTGCCCTTTTTTAATATGTAATAACTGTGCTCAGAGCTATAGTCCTAACACTTCTTTACCTTGCTTGAAAGTAACATCCACAGGAATGTTTGCTTGCGCCAGCTTTTCTAAATCAGCTTTTAGCTCAGCTTTGATGTCACCATGAGTTGCAACTAGTTGGTCGACTTTTTGATAGTCGCCGTCACCTTGCAAAGTTAGGATCAGATTCGAAAGGCTCTTCATCGCAACCGCCATTTTGTCCATGTTCACCTTGTATAGGCCTTGCTCATCTTTAGAAAATGCACCTTGTTCTTTGAAGAAGTTAAAACGGATCATGTTCGCTTTACCGTGCGCACTAGACGCACCAAAACGAACCGAACGGAAAATACCAGCCATGAAAGTGACGTAGTAGTCTTCAATGGTACCTTCTGTGATTTCACCTTTGTTTAGTAGTTGTTCAACCATGTACAGACCTAAGATATCAGCTTTGCCTTCTTCAATCGCACTCGCGTGCTCTTGTAGTGATTGGCGAACAGTACCTTTACCTGTGATGGTGTTTTTTATACCTAAACCGTGTGCCACTTCGTGGAACATGGTATTAGCAAAGAACGCATCGAAAGTGATGTGCTTACGTTGTTCTGGGACAATAAGCTGGTCAGCAATGGGTAACAAGATTTTATCAAATTTTGCGCGCATTGCATTTTTAAGTTGTAAGCGACGCGTGCCTTTTTCAAGCTGAACTTGCTCGTCATTTGGTAGGTTGATGGCAATGGTTTTACTGCCGGCATTTGAGTGACCAGCATAGTAAATCACGTCGTAGGCATTAAGGTCTGCATCTGAACCAGGGACTTCTTGCTTATACTTGTCATCAACAGGTAAACCAGTTTGTAGCTCAGGTAAGAAAGCTGCGAACTTAGCTAAGCGCTCACTCCATGCTAAGTCTTTTACTAGTACATACGATTCAAAACTTGCGCGATAGCCAAACAATTGATCTTCGTACGTTTCAATAGGTCCTATCACCACATCGATTGGATTATTTTTCATATCCATCCAAGCGAAATCGGAAGTTTGGTAGCTATTGTTGACTAAAGCATCAGCACGCAGAGTTAGGTAATTTGCGAATTCTTTGTCTGCCGCCAAAGCACTGGCTTCGCGTAACAGTTTTGCAGCGGCATTGAGTTCATCGCTGTAAATCGTTGAATAAGGGATACTGTACAATTTACCTTGTTCATCACGTTTGATGATTGAATACAGGCCTTGTTTATCCTTCACATCAGCGTTATTTAGCTCTTCTTTGGTTACGTCATGCGGGTAAAATTCAGCCCCTAATGCTTTTTCTTCAAAGCTGGTTAAAAATACCTTATCGCCGTCAAGTCTATCCCAAGGGCCATAGTTAATATCTGCATAGGTGCGTACTTTTTCATTTGAGATACGGCTTAGGAACGTGCCTTTGTCCATGCCAAAGCTTTGCTTCCAAAACAGATCATCCATAATTTTAGAGGCATCAATTAACTTACCGATCATTTTTTTCTGATTGTCAGATAAATGTGAAAGGTCAGTTTTTAAAGTTACCTCTGTGTAGATATCTAGACGAGATTGTGGGGTATTAGTCAGGGTGTAATTAGTCGTTTGTTCTTGTTGTTTTGTTGCTTTAGTCGCAGTGTTGTTAGCTGGGTCTGAACAGGCGCTCAGCGCCATAGTGCCAGCAACCATGAATGCAAGGCTGATCTTTGAAAGTTTCATGCTGCTCTCTTTTTTGTTATTGGAGTGAATACAGAGTGCTTACTTTACCTTATTCGAAAGAAATATTCTGCAAAGTAGAGAGGCAATTTTTTTAAAACCAAATAACTAACACCTAGTAGCAATATTTTTGACCCATTTTCTTAACTTTATCGAGATGTTAGACAATACTAAAGGCATATAACAAAAACGATTTTATGCTTCCTAACTAGTTTGGAAAGAGTCTATGTCAACAGAGAATGCCTTACTTACAATTCTTATTGATAGAATCAATAATGATACTTTGGTTCTACCTACATTACCTGATGTTGCGGTAAGAGTTCGTCAGGCTGCGGATGACCCTGACGTCAACTTGATGCAAATGGCTGACGTTATTTCGCATGATCCTGCCTTATCAGCACGTATGATAAAAGTCGCAAACAGTGCCTTTATGGGACGCTCGGTGAAAGTGAATACGCTGAACCAAGCGGTGACTCGCATTGGTTTACGACAAATCAAAAATATTGCCACTGCAATGGCCATGGAGCAGTTATTTGTATCAAACAATAAATTGATCAAAACCTACATGGATAAGGCATGGCAAAAAACATTGAAAGTTGCTTGCCAAGCAATCACCACGATGAGCTTTTATCTGAGAGTTAATAAACACACATCATTGAATAAAGACACTATTACGCTGGCTTCGTTGGTTTTTAACATTGGCGTCTTGCCCATTTTAACTGAAGCGGAGCGTCACCCAGAAGTGTTTGCCAATCCAAGTTTTTTAGCTCATGCAATACAAAAGTTAGCGGGAAGAATTGGTGGTGCAATTATGCGAGAATGGGGCTTTACGGATGATTTTGTTGAGGTGGCTGAAAGCTGGTCCAACCCGAATTACAAACCTGAGCATGATTGCTATGTAGACTTCATACGAGTAGGAGCTATTTTAGAAGGGATACTGCAAGTTTCTGATAAAGCAGCTTCTTTACAAGTCTATGAAGAAAAAGGAATCATTCGCTCTGTAGATATGTTTACTACGGATGAGTATCAAGAAATACTCGAAGATGTGAAAACGATGTTTGCTTGATGATAGATAAGGCCAGTAACGGCAATCAATGCCGCTCTGGCCTACTTATTTATTCCATATCTGAGCTATCGCCTATGCTCTGTGTTAACTCTTCTAGCAGCTCTTTGATTTCTTCACTGACCAGTATAAAGTCGGCATCTAATTTAACTGCCATGTCTTCTTTTGGAATGTCGGCATTTTGCTCTTTCAACGCGTCGGCGTAACTGAGGCGTTTTAAAGAACCGTCATTTTGCAAAATGAACTTCACGCGCTCTCGCCAATCGAACGCAAGCTTAGTCACGCGCTTGCCATTATCTAAGTGGCTTTTGATTTCATCTGATGATAAGTCATGTTGTTTAAGTTTAACTTGTGCGCCATTATCATCTGGTTCTTGAAGCTCTGCATCATTGCCAATCGCAAACCCTTCTGGAGATTCAAACTTTGTTAACCAATCAGTTAAAAATACATCTAAGTCGTAGTTGGCAAATGCGGGCACAACAGGCAAAGTACCTAGCGACTTTCTTAGTAGCGCTAGTAACTCTTCTGCTTTGTTGAAGCTGCCACTATTGACTATCACCCAGCCATTCTCTTGATCGATAAAAGCAAATTGTAAGCTAGATTTTTTAAATGCTTGCGGTAGTAATGTGCTCAGAATGTTTTCTTTTAGCTCATCTTTTTCTTTTTTCTTTACGGGGCGATTTTCTTCACGCTCAATTAACTCAACTTTTTCAGCAACTAAGTCGTTAATGACCGCCGCTGGCAGTACTTTTTCTTCACGCTTGGCACAGACGAGAATGCTATTTTGTGAAAAGTGCGACAAGCTATTACCATGTTTGCCAAGTGCTTTGGTCCAGCCAAAGGTACTCATATCTTGGCTGCCACAAGGTCTAAATACATCTTGCTCTAACGCTTTTTCAAAGTCTTCTTGATTGTATGAAACGTCTTGCTTAAATCGATAACAGATCAGGTTACTAAACCACATATATTGAGTATCCGTGCTTAAAAATAAGAGTGCATGATAACAATAATTTTTAATGAAAGGGGAGTGCGAAGCACAAACTTTGTTTTTCGCACCGAAGTAGATTATTCAAACATACTCATTGGCGCTTGCATGTTTTTAGGAAATTGAATGTGGTAAGTCAGTCCTTTGCCTTCTTCACTGCTCACTTCTATTTCACCATTCAAGGTTTGTTTAACCAAGTTTAAAGTGATATGAGTACCAAGGCCACTGCCCCCTTGATCACGCTTTGTGGTAAAAAATGGGTCAAATAGCTTCTCTAGTTGCGCTTGACTAACACCGCGTCCGTTATCTTTATAAATTATTTTTACGTCATTGTGATCATCGGTAATTTGAATATCGATTTCACCTTTATCTATGCCGTCAAAACCGTGTATTAGTGAGTTCATGATGAGATTGGTAAATATCTGACTAATGGCCCCCGCAGGCAAATTTAAGATTAGATCATCAGGGCACTCTATATTGATACTGTGTTTAGTTTTCTTGATTTTTGGATGCAGTGAGCGGACCACCTCAGATAAGTACTCTTTGAAGTTTATTTTTCTTACCGCTTCACTTGCTTGGTCTACGGCAATTTGTTTGAAGCTGGCAACAAGCTCTGATGCACGATCAAGGTTGGTGGTTAACAAACTGGTACTTTGCTTGGCTTCATTGATAAATTCTTCCAACGCTTTAGGAGACAACGTTTTGTTTTGGTAGGCCTCTTCTAACTTATTTAGTCGCTCTTGTAAGAAAGAAGTTGCGGTTACGCCAATCCCAACGGGTGTGTTAATGTCATGGGTAATACCTGCAACAAGGCCACCTAATGCGGCCATTTTCTCAGAACCTACTAGACGCTCTTGCGCCATATTGAGCTCGTCTACATAGCGCTCTAGCTCTTTTTGTTTTGTAAGCAGTTCTTGTTCAGTCTGACTGCGTAAATCAACCTCTTCGGTTAATACAAGCTTTTGCTTTTCAAGCTCATATTTTTGCTGCTGTAAGTCCATCATCGCTTGGCTTAAGTTGGAAGTCTTACGCGCTACTTCTTGTTCTAATTGCAAGTTATGCCGGTCTAGTTTTTCGTTACTTATCAATAACTCTTTTTGAGTTTGATCGAGTTGTTTTCGATATTCAGACACTTTATCGATGAGTTTATTAAACGCCTCTTCCATGACTTTTAACTCATTGCGTTCAGTGGTCCCTATGTCAATCTTTCTACCATCAATGTCATCTAATTCTATATCCTCAATCTGATCGGTTAAATCTGTTAAAGGCTCCGTGAGCAACCGACGAAACGCAATTAAAAACAGAATGATCAAAAATGTGGTTTTGATCATCGCATTTCCAATCAAGAAGTAAATGGAGATCATGATACGACTAAATACCACTTCCCGTGACGAGAACAAGGTAACATCACCAACTTGGGTAGCGCGCCCAGAAAATTCGAATATCAGAGGGAATGTGTAGCCAAATAAACCTGATGGCGTATCTTCGATAATGGCTTCTTCTTGCACTAATTGTTGGCTGTAGAGCTCGTGAATATCCAATGAGCGGCCAAGTTGGGAGATGATCTCTCCACTATCATCGCGCACAATAATCCCTTCAATCATGGGAATGGCTAACAGTCCTTCAGCAGTTGTAACGGTTTGCTTGGTGTTTAGCTCCCAAATTGCACGTGTAAGACTGCGGCTAAACGTTTTTTGCAGCATGGTAAGTTCGTTGCGAATGTAGTCTTTGGTGTTGACGTATTCTGCAATGACCTGTCCACAGGTGACGACAAACGTGAGTAGGAAGTAAACCGATAGCACATTCGTGAGTAGCTTTTTTGATAGGCTTTTTTGCAGCATGAATGAACCTTGGCTCCACAAGTTTAAGTTTTTGTAGTATGGCTATTGATAAACTTAGCTAATAAAGGTTTAAAAATAAATAAATATTTGCCTTTTTAGCGATAAATGCTGTATTGATGTAAATGTTTCTTATTGTGATTACTGATGCAAACGAGTTGTGTTATAAATGATGTGTTTTGCAAATAATAGATATAAAAAATAATGGCTTATTCAATTTTAGTTTGTGATGACTCCGTTGTTGCTCGCAAACAAGTGATACGTAGCCTCACAAGCTCGCTAGACGTAAATATAGTGCAGGCCAGTAACGGACTTGAGGCGTTGGAAATTCTGCGTAATCAGTCTATTGATTTACTGTGCCTCGACTTGACTATGCCTGAAATGGATGGAGTGGGGGTGCTTCAAAGTATAAAAGCCGACCCGCGTATCGAGACCTTCGTTGTGGTTATTTCCGCAGACATTCAACCCGCTATGAAGCTAAGGGTGAAGCAACTCGGTGCAATCACGTTTTTTGAAAAGCCAGTGCAAGCTGAGTTGTTGATCAAGCTATTACATCAATATGGGATCCGTTAAGCACTTCATTTACACCTAAATAACCTTTTAGCCCGTAAAAATTGAAAATGCTCGCTTTGTTGCATAATTATTTTATTGGGAAATAGTTAACTTGATATTTTTGCATATTACATGCTTGCTTTTGTTGTTGACAGGGTGCCTGTTTTTGGGGCAAGCTAAATAACATGAAAACAAATTTTAACACTACGACCATTATTACAACCACCATCCAATCTGGATAGTGGCATAGGTCGGTGCGTAATAGGAAAGGCCTGTGTTCACTACGAACACAGGCCTTTTTTCGTTTTAGGAATGAGGAAAAATTAATCATGCGTGTTATGAAGTTTGGTGGTTCGTCATTGGCGGATTTTGAATGCCTTAAACAAGTACAAAATTTAATTTTAAATCAAGCGGGTCAAGAAGCTTTGATTGTGTTGTCGGCGCCCGGGGGCATGACGGATCAACTTGTTGAACTTGCTAATTTTGCTGAGCAAGGTCAGACCTTTGAAGAGCAATGGAAAGCCCTTGAAAAGCGAGCACTAAGTTTGCGAGAGCAAGTGGAAGATTTGTACGGTCATGTGGAAAACTGGCCAGCTTTAACCGAGTTAAAAGACAAACTGACAGGTGTTCAGTTGTTAAAGAATTGCCCTGACTCAGTGCGTGCGTATGTGATCAGTTTTGGTGAACGAGTAAGTGTCGCCTTAATGCAAACTATGCTTGGCTCTTCTCAAGCAAGCTATCTAGAGGCCACGGAGTGTGTGGTGAGCCATGGCGGTTATTTGGATGCCGAAGTTGACTTGCAACTGAGTCAACCCAAATTTGCCGCAGCAATGAACGCGAAGCCAAACAAGTATTACATTATGCCGGGTTTTACTGCGAGTAATACGCGTGGTGAATTAACAACTTTGGGACGGAATGGTTCTGATTACTCAGCGGCTGTTGCGGCTGCTTGTTTGAGGGCTGAAGTATGTCAGATTTGGACTGATGTGGATGGTGTGTACAATGCTGACCCTCGTTTTATCAAAAAGGCAAGCAAGGTGGATTGGCTTTCTTACAAAGAAGCCATGGAACTTTCCTATTTTGGTGCGAAAGTATTACACCCTAAGACTATCCTACCGTGTGCTAAGTTCTCGGTGCCTTGCGAAATTAAGAATACCCATAATCCAGACGTTGCTGGTTCTGTGATCAGCAATGAGCGTCGTGGTGACGAAGCGGTTAAGGCGCTATCTAGTTTAGAAGATCTTGCGATGCTGACAGTATCCGGCCCTGGTATGAAGGGGAAAGTCGGCATGGCTGCCCGCGTATTCAGTGCGCTGGCAAACGATAATGTGTCGATTGTATTGATCACACAGTCTTCATGCGAATTTAGTATCAGTTTCTGCGTACATGAGGTTGATTTAGAGCTTGCGCTTAATGCACTTGAGCAGGCTTTTGAACTTGAAGCGCAGGCGGGGCTAATTGAACCTGTACAAGTGCAAAGAGAGCTAGCTATCGTCACACTCGTGGGCGACAACATGAAAGCACATAAAGGGTTGGCTGCTAAGTTCTTTGCATCACTGGCACAAGCGCAAGTGAATATTGTCGCGATTGCGCAAGATTCAACAGAAAGTGCTATTTCGGCTGTTGTTGATGGTGCTTTGTGTAATGATGCAGTCAAAGTGTGCCATGAGAACTTTTTCACGCATATTCCATCTATCGACGTGTTCTTGTTAGGTTGCGGTCTTGTTGGTCAGGAATTGATCAAACAATTAGAAAAGCAACAGGCATGGTTAGAAGCGCGTAACATAAAACTAAATTTATATGGTGTTGCTAATTCGAGAAAGCTTTATCTTAATGATGAAGGCGTACCATTTGATACATGGCAGTCAGAGCTAGAAGCGCAGCAGGAAGGTTTTTCTCTGGCGCGTGTAGAATTATTCGTCAAAGCTAACCACCTGATAAATCCAGTCTTGGTTGATTGCTCATCTTCACAAAACTTGGCAGATCAGTACTGTGATTTCCTCAATGCGGGTTTCCATGTTGTTGCTGCGAATAAGAAAGCCAATACGGGAAGCTATGAGTACTATCAAGCGCTGATGAATGCAGCACAAAACAAGCAGCGCAAATTTTTGTATGAAACAAACGTTGGCGCGGGTTTACCCGTGTTAGATAACTTGCAGCTACTATTTGGTGCAGGTGATGAACTATTATCTTTCAACGGTATCCTTTCTGGTTCATTGTCATACATGTTTGGTGCATTGCAAGATGGCCTAACTTTGTCACAAGCGACTGAAAAAGCCAAAAGCAATGGTTTTACCGAGCCTGATCCAAGGGATGACCTATCGGGCACGGATGTGGCGAGAAAGCTGTTGATCATCGCTCGCGAGTCAGGTTTACAGCTTGAACTCAGTGATATTGAAGTTGAAGCCGTCGTGCCAGAAGAGTTTGCAAGGGATAGCTCGGTTGACGAGTTTATGGCACGCCTACCAGAGCTTGATGCTGCTTTTGCCGATAAAGTACAAAGTGCGGCAAATGAAGGCAAGGTGCTTCGCTATGTGGGTAGCATTGATAACGGTCATTGCCGTGTAGGTATCGAAGCGGTGGATAAAGCGCATGCGCTTTATGATATCCGTGATGGTGAAAATGCCTTGGCTATTTTAAGTCAGTACTATCAACCTCGCCCATTTGTTATTCGTGGTTATGGTGCGGGTGCTGAAGTCACATCTGCGGGTGTATTTGCAGACATTCTTAAAACATTATCCCGCTAGGAGTTGTATCGATGATCACTGTTTACGCACCTGCATCGGTCGGAAATTTTTGTGTTGGCTTTGATTCTTTGGGGGCGGCGCTAGCACCCATTGATGGCACATTGCTCGGTGATGTGGTGCACATTGAAGCTGCACAGCAAGATGCATTTAAGTGTGTTGGCCCATATGCAGATAAGTTGCCGGGAGATGCGAAAGACAATTTGGCATTTCAATGTTTAGAGCACTTTAAAGAACATATTGCACCTAATATGCCTGCGGCTCTATTAACTTTAGAAAAACGTTTACCGATTGGCTCTGGACTAGGCTCAAGCGCTTGCTCTGTGGTGGCAGCATTTGTGGCACTAGATAAATATGCACAAACGAATTTATCACAAGCAGCCATGATTGAATTGATGGCTGATTTTGAAGGCAAGGTGAGTGGGGCGCGCCACTACGATAACATCACACCTTGTTACTTGGGTGGGCTGCAATTAACGGCTGACTTAGTGCCGAATAAGGCGCTTAAGCTACCGGTTAATGAAGATTGGTATTATGTGGCGGCTTACCCTGGGTTTGCATTGAATACGGCCAAAGCAAGAGGCGTGTTACCCGCACAACTTGCGACACATGAAGCGGTGCTTTTTGCTCAGCGCCTGACAAGCTTTTGTATGTTACAGCAAAGTGGGCGTTTTGATGAAGCGCTGTTGTTAATGCAAGATGATATTGCTGAGCCGCATCGCCAATCTTTAATTACGGGGTTTAGCGATGCCAAAGCAGCCTTACCAAAAATTGGCGCTGAGCTTGTCAGTATCTCTGGCGCAGGTCCAACTTTATTTACTATTTGTAAAACGCTAGAAAGTGCTCAGCAATGTCAGCAATGGCTTGAGCAAAACTACATTAATGAACTTGGCTTTAGCCACATCTGTAAACTCGATAATTTAGGCACGCGTGCCATTCCTCAAGGAGCTTAATAACAATGCAATTGGTTAACTTAAAAGATGAATCTCAAAAAGTATCGTTTACAGAAGCGGTGAAAACAGGCCTAGGTCGTAATCAAGGCGTATTTTTTCCAACAGATTTAACAACCATGAGTAATGTTGATGCTTTATTGGACATGCCCTTTGTAGAACGTAGTACACAAATATTGTCTCACTTAATTGGTGATGAGTTACCTGCAGATACGCTAGCGTCTATGGTCGAGCGTGCGTTTAACTTTCCAGTGAAATTAGCTCAAGTGGATGAAAATAACTATTGCTTAGAGTTATTTCATGGTCCAACGCTTGCGTTTAAAGACTTTGGTGGTCGCTTCATGGCTGAGTGCATCGGCCTTTTCAATCAAGGTGAGCGCGTTACAATTTTAACGGCGACGAGTGGTGACACTGGGGCAGCCGTCGCTCATGCCTTTTACAAAAAACCAAACGTTGATGTGGTGATCCTCTATCCTGAGGGCAAAATTTCGCTAGCGCAGCAAAAACTGTTTACTACTTTAGGTGAGAATATTCATTGTTATGCAGTGGAAGGGAGCTTTGATGACTGCCAAGCGTTAGTGAAGCAAGCTTTTTTAGATGATGAAGTAAAACAAAAACTAGGTTTAAACTCGGCCAATTCCATTAACATTAGCCGTTTATTAGCTCAAGTATGCTATTACTTTGAAGCCCTTGCACAATTACCAGAAGAGAAAAGAGCGGATGTACATGTGTCTGTACCAAGTGGTAATTTTGGTAATGTATGTGCGGCCATGATTGCCTCCGTTATAGGCTTACCCGTGGAGAAGCTGTCTGCGACGACCAATCAGAATGATACGGTACCGCGTTATATAGAATCAGGACAGTGGGCACCGAATGCAACAATTGAATCATTATCCAATGCAATGGATGTGAGTAAACCTAATAATTGGCCTCGTGTGCAATCTATGTTGGATAGCAATAAATTCGATAAACATGATTTTTATTCAAGTTCAGTATCTGAGCAACGAACGCAAGAAGTCATGCGTGAAGTGGCTGCAAAAGGTTATATTGCCGAACCTCATACGGCAATTGCTTATGAGGGACTTACAGAAGATAAGCAAACACAAAGTACTGGGATTTTCCTTGCGACGGCTCATCCAGCAAAATTCAAAGAGTCTGTGGAGCAAGTGCTTGGACAGAAAATTGAGATGCCTCAAGTATTGCAAGATGCATTAGACAAAGAATGCTTGGCGCAACCGATGACTGCTGATTATGACAAATTGAAAGCCGCAATATTTGCTAAATTACTTTAATTTAGTTGCTTTAAGTGGCAGTCTCCTGACTGCCATCTATATTACTCACATTTAAATAGTTAATTTATCTCTTTAAAACTCATAAATATTTCAAATGTTAATGATAAAAAAATATCATTATTTTAATACTGTGAAATAATTTCAATCCCTGTTTAAATATGCTCATACCAATAGCATAGGCATTGCGCGCTTTTGAGCGTACAATACGGCTTTTATTATCTTACGTGCACCTAGGAGACCCCATGTTAGAACGTAACATGAATATTTCAGATTTTGATCCTGAATTGGCAAAAGCAATTGCGCTTGAAACACAGCGTCAGGAAGAACACATTGAGCTGATTGCTTCTGAAAACTACTGTAGCCCACGCGTATTAGAGGCTCAGGGTTCTCAGCTTACAAACAAGTATGCAGAAGGTTATCCTGGCAAGCGCTATTATGGCGGTTGTGAGCACGTAGATGTGGTTGAGCAACTTGCTATTGACCGTGCTAATGAGTTGTTTGGTTCTAACTATGCAAACGTGCAGCCGCATGCGGGTTCTCAAGCAAACGCGGCGGTATTCCAAGCGCTATTACAGCCTCATGATACTGTTCTGGGTATGAGCCTAGCACATGGTGGTCACCTCACGCATGGTTCTCACGTTAACTTCTCAGGTAAAACGTATAATGCAGTGCAGTATGGTTTGAATGAAGAAACTGGCGAAATTGACTACGCCCAAGTTGAAGCACTTGCACTTGAGCACAAGCCAAAAATGATCATCGGTGGCTTCTCAGCATACTCAGGTATTGTTGATTGGGCCAAGTTTAGAGAAATCGCGGACAAAGTTGGTGCATATTTACTGGTAGATATGGCGCACGTTGCAGGCCTTGTTGCCGCTGGTGTATACCCAAGCCCGGTTCCACATGCGCACGTTGTTACAACTACAACACATAAAACACTTGCGGGTCCTCGTGGTGGTTTGATTATTTCAGCTTGTAATGATGAAGACATCTATAAAAAGCTAAACAGCGCTGTATTCCCTGGTGGTCAGGGTGGTCCTCTTTGTCACGTTATCGCTGCTAAAGCGGTTGCGTTTAAAGAAGCGTTACAGCCTGAATTTAAAACTTACCAGCAGCAAGTTGTTAAGAATGCACAAGCAATGGTAGAAGTATTGCAAGAACGTGGTTACAAAGTCGTTTCTGGTAAAACGGACAACCATTTATTCTTGCTTGACCTAATTGATAAAGACATCACAGGTAAAGCGGCTGATGCTGCATTGGGTAATGCTTACATCACAGTAAACAAAAATTCAGTACCAAATGACCCTCGTTCACCGTTTGTGACATCAGGTTTACGCATTGGTTCTCCAGCGATTACGCGCCGTGGCTTTAAAGAAGCGGAATCTAAAGAGTTGGCAGGTTGGATCTGTGATGTTCTAGACAATATCGAAGATGAGTCTGTGCAGGCTCAAGTAAGAGAAAAAGTGAAAGCTATCTGCGCTAAATTGCCAGTTTACGCATAATTTCACTCACAAAAACGCCATTTTTTGTTATGATTAAGGCCGCTTTTATAGCGGCCTTTTTGTATGATTTCTAAAGTGAACCAATATGCACTGTCCTTTTTGTACCGCAAAAGATACTAAAGTAATCGATTCTCGTTTAGTGAGCTCTGGCCATCAAGTTCGTCGCCGCAGAGAATGCATCGAATGCCATGAGCGATTTACCACATTTGAAAGTGCGGAGTTGGTCATGCCACGAGTGATCAAGCAAGATGGTTCTCGTGAGCCATACAATGAGGATAAACTGATCAATGGCTTAGCACGCGCTTTAGAGAAGCGCCCTGTGAGTACAGAACAAATCGATGAAGTGATCCACGAAATTGAATCAAAAATCCGCGCGACAGGTGAGCGAGAAGTATCAAGTCACTTAATTGGTGAATGCATCATGGATGCCCTGAAAAGATTAGATAAAGTAGCTTATGTACGCTTTGCTTCTGTTTATCGTTCATTTGAGGACATACGGGAGTTTGGAGAAGAAATCGCAAGGCTGGGTGATTAATCATGTTCAGTGAGCAAGATCAAAAGTATATGGCATTGGCAATAGAATTGGCGAGAAAGGGCCGATTCACAACGACGCCAAACCCGAATGTGGGTTGTGTTATTGTTAAAGATGGCAATATTGTTGGTCAAGGGTTTCACCAACGAGCTGGTGAAGGGCATGCGGAAGTGCATGCACTCAATGCGGCAGGGGAAAAAGCACAAGGCGCAATCGCTTATGTAACATTAGAGCCTTGCAGCCATTACGGACGCACACCTCCTTGCGCGGAAGGTTTGATTAAGGCTAGTGTAAAACGTGTTGTCGCTGCTATGGTAGACCCTAATCCACAAGTGGCTGGAAAAGGCCTTGCGATGTTACAAGCCGCTGGGATTGAAACCGCGCATGGGTGTCTTGAAGAAGATGCAAGAGCACTCAATAAAGGTTTTTTAAAACGTATGGAGCAGGGGCTCCCGTATGTAACTTGCAAATTGGCCGCGAGCTTAGACGGAAAAACGGCGTTAAAAAATGGCGTAAGTAAATGGATCACAGGACCCGATGCACGTAAAGATGTACAGCGCTTTCGAGCTTTAAGTTGTGCGATTCTAACGGGGGCAGATACCGTGCTTATGGATGATGCCAGGTTAAACGTGCGTGAAGGTGAGTGTGATATAACGTTACCCAACGGCATGTCTTTAAGGCAACCTTTGCGTGTAATTATTGACTCTCAAAATCGTTTAACGCCAGATCTTGCTTTATTTCAACAGCCATCTCCAATATTAATTTTTCGCACTCGTCTTGATAATAAGCAACAATGGCCTCATTTCGTTGAGCAAGTATTGATAGAGTCTGAACAAAACAAAGTCTCATGTCAGGCTGCACTTGTTGAATTAGCTAAGCGCGGCGTCAACCATGTGTGGTTAGAGTCGGGGGCGACACTTGCGGGTGTTTTTGCAAAACAGTCACTAATTGATGAATATGTACTTTATCTCGCACCAAAGATAATTGGCTCGACTGGACGAAGTTTATTCAATTTACCCGAACTGACAGCAATGGAAGACGTTAGCCAACTTGAATTTGTCAATGTAGAGAACGTAGGCGACGATATTCGTATTATCGCTAAACCAAGTAAATAAGAGGCGATATGTTTACAGGAATCATTGAAGCGACCGGTACGCTGAGCGAGTTGAAAGCCGCGAAAGGCGATTTAGTAGTGAGAGTGAGTAGCTCAACGCTTGATATGAATGATGTGAAACTGGGTGACAGTATTGCCACCAATGGTGTGTGTTTAACCGTTGTTGAAAAGTTCAGTGATGGTTTTAGCGCTGACTTATCCAACGAGACCATTAAGTTGACTCAATTTGCTCACTATAAACAAGGGCAGAAAGTCAATTTAGAAAAGGCACTACAACCAATTTCTCGTTTGGGTGGCCACTTGGTATCGGGCCATGTGGATGGAATTGCCACCGTTGTAGCGATTGAGCCAAATGCACGCGCAACCGAGTATTGGCTGCAAGCACCAGTAGAATTAATGAAATACATTCCATACAAAGGTTCAGTTGCCATTGATGGTATCAGCCTGACCGTAAACGAAGTAAAAGCCGACCAGTTTAAGTTAACAATCGTGCCCCATACTGCACAAGAAACGACGATTGCCGATTTTAAAGTGGGCAGTAAAGTGAATTTAGAAGTCGATCAAATTGCCCGTTATTTGGAGCGGCTTGTTCAAGGTGCACAACCCAGTGCTAATGAATCTACTCTCACAGCCAGTTTGTTAGCCAAAGCGGGCTTTATAAAATAACCCCAGAACCTTAATTTAGTAGGTAAATTATGAATTTAAACAGCGCACAAGAAATCATTGATGACATTAAAGCCGGTAAAATGGTTATCCTAATGGATGATGAAGACCGTGAAAATGAAGGTGATTTAATCATTGCTGCTGAGCATATCTCGGCTGATGCCATCAACTTTATGGCGACTTATGGCCGAGGTTTGATTTGTTTAACAATGACACAAGAGCGTTGTCAGCAGTTAGATTTGCCCTTAATGGTGCGTAACAACGGCGCACAGTTTTCTACGAACTTTACCATGTCAATTGAAGCCGCTAAAGGGGTGACAACTGGGATTTCAGCGGCAGATAGAGCTCGCACTGTGCAAGCCGCTGTCGCAAAAGGGGCTGTACCGAGTGATATTGTGCAGCCAGGTCATATTTTTCCCATTATGGCGCAACCGGGTGGTGTATTAACACGTGCAGGTCACACGGAAGCTGGCTGTGATTTAGCCCGCTTAGCTGGGTTAGAGCCCGCTTCGGTGATCGTGGAGATTTTAAACCCAGATGGCACGATGGCGCGTCGCCCGCAACTGGAAGTATTTGCCAAAGAGCACGACATTAAAATTGGCACAATTGCAGATTTAATCGAATATCGCAACTTGAATGAAACAACTATTGAAAAAGTAGCCAAATGTAAGTTGCCCACCGAGTTTGGTGAGTTTGACCTGGTGACCTACAAAGACACCATTGATAATCAATTGCACTATGTCTTACTAAAAGGTGAAGTTAAACCGGGTGATACCACTTTAGTGCGCGTTCACTTACAAAGTACCTTTAACGATATTTTATTATCGGATCGCGGTGCGGATAGAAGTTGGAGTTTGCATGGCGCAATGGAATACATTAGCGAACACAATGGTGTGCTAGTGGTGCTAGGTAAACAAGAGCAAAGTAGCGAAATAGAGGCCATGGTTAAAGCATTTGCTGCCCAAGATGAAGGCGAGCAAGTGAGTGTACGTAAGTTTCAAGGGACATCTCGCACTGTAGGTGTGGGTTCACAAATCTTGGCTGATTTAGGTATCCAGAAAATGCGTTTAATGAGTATGCCGAAGAAATACCATGCGCTTTCTGGCTTCCATTTAGAAGTGGTCGATTACATTGAGCCACCACGCTAAACATTTTAACGGGCCGATAATTGGCCCGTTTTAAGTTGTTTGGGGATACTCAAAACTGTGCTATTATGCGCTCCAATTTGGCAATCGCAGGACCGATATTTCGGTACATGCTTCAGCATTGGTATTTACAAGATTAGGATCATCTAATGAACATTATTGAAGGTAACAAGTTTGCACCGGGCAAAAAATTTGCCATCGTTATTTCTCGTTTCAACGATTTTATCGGTAGTTCACTTTTAGAAGGTGCAGTAGACGAGTTAAAGCGTACGGGCGGTGTTAAAGATGAGGACATCACTGTGGTTTATGTACCTGGTGCTGTTGAGTTACCTTTAGCTGCAAAACGCATTGCAATGAAAAAAGAGTTTGACGCTATCATTGCTCTGGGTGTGATCATCCGTGGTGGTACACCACATTTTGATCTAGTTGCAAATGAGTCAAACAAAGGCTTAGCAAGCGTTTCATTAGATTATGATATCCCAGTCGCATTTGGCGTACTGACCACTGAAAGCATTGAGCAAGCCATCGAACGTGCGGGCACCAAAATGGGTAACAAGGGCGGTGAAGCAGCTCTTGGTGCATTAGAAATGGTGAACGTACTAGAGCAAATTTAAGAGGATCCTCTGTGAAACCAGCAGCAAGACGTAAAGCACGTGTATTGGCTTTACAAGCCGTATATTCGTGGCAGTTAAGTGGCAACCCGATTGCAGATATCGAGCAACAAATGTTGATCGAAAATGATGTATCAAAGGTAGACGTTGAGTACTTTAAAGACTTGGCGCGCGGCGTTGCCGTAAACCAAAAGCAATTAGACGAAATTGTGAAGCCACATTTATCTCGTCCATTTGACGATTTAGATGAAGTTGAACGTGCGGTATTAAGAGTCAGTGCTTATGAACTTAAGTTCAGAGAAGACGTACCTTATAAAGTTGCGATCAACGAAGGCATTGAGCTGGCAAAAATGTTCGGTGCTGAAGATAGCCATAAGTTTGTAAACGGCGTATTAGATAAAGCTGTCAAAGACATTCGCAAGTAAGGCTAATAACTTGGAGAGCCGGCATTGGCCGGCTTTTTTGTGTATGAAGGAATTTGAACTTATCAATCGCTATTTTACTGGACGTGGTATTTCGCGTCGTGATGTAGCGCTTGGCATCGGGGATGATTGTGCTATTGTCAACGTCCCTGAAAACTGTCAATTAGCTGTAACAACAGACACCCTTGTTGAAGGGGTACATTTTTTTTCAGATATTCCCCCAAGAGCACTAGGCCATCGTATTTTAGCTGTAAATTTAAGTGATTTGTCGGCAATGGGGGCTGAACCGGCTTGGGTTTCAGTTGGTCTGACTTTACCTAAAATAAACCCTGAGTGGCTTGAAGAGTTCACTGAGGGAATGCATGAAATTGCTGAATACTACAATGTGCAGATTATTGGTGGTGACACGACACAAGGTCCATTAACCATTACAGTGTGCGCAAAAGGTATTATACCTACTGGTAAAGCACTGACGCGTTCAGGTGCAAAGAATGGTGATTGGATCTATGTAACGGGCCCTTTAGGTGATTCAGGTTTAGCGATTGAAGCTAGAAAGCAGAGCTGGTTAATTGCGCCAGAGCACCTAAAAAGCGCGAATGAGCGGTTTCATTTCCCATCGCCGCGTGTTGCGGCTGGGCAAGTTTTAAGGGGCTTGGCGACGGCAGCGATTGATATTTCAGATGGGTTGATTGCAGATCTATCTCACATATTATCGCAATCATCGGTTGGTGCGGTAGTGCATGTTGATAAGGTACCAACTTCAGACGCGCTCAATAGCTTGGCAGACGAAGAGCTTCGTTTAAAGCTCGCACTTGCTTATGGCGATGATTATGAGCTGCTGTACACCGTTTCTGATGATAATAAAAACCTTTTAGAGAATAAATTACGTCAATACGGCGTTGAACCAGTTTGCGTTGGACAAATTGTAAATAATGATGGCTCATTAGAGTTACTCAATGACAATAAACCATGGCCAATTCCAGAAACTGGCTTTGAACATTTTAGCTAGGAGTCAATTTGGCTAAACAGTATAAGTTTGATATTAGACGCCCACATCAGTTCTTTGGGTTAGGGTTTGGTTTAGGTTTATCACCAGTAGCGCCAGGTACATTTGGTACCTTAGGCGCACTTCCGCTGATCTTTATAACTTACAATTACCCCTTGTGGTTACAAGTGGTGTTTGCAATCGTGATCAGCATTTTTGGCATATGGGTATGCGGACAGACGGCAAAAGATGTGCAAGTGCATGATCATCCCGCGATAGTATGGGATGAGGTGGCTGGTTTCTATATCACTATGCTTGGCGCAACAATTAGTTGGAAATCTCTGATTGTAGGTTTCTTATTGTTTCGTTTTTTTGATATTGTAAAGCCTGGTCCGATAAAAATGCTTGATAAACGACTTCATGGCGGCTTCGGAATTATGGCCGACGATATTCTTGCTGGTATTTTCTCATTGATTTGTATTCAAGCTTTGTTTAAAACTGGGTTTTTAACCGTTTGATGTTAGGCAAAAATAGTGTCAACTATGGATAGAGTGATAGCTTTCATATTTCTTGTTTTAGCTGCTTTGACTGTGCAACCAGCGCAGGCATCTATTAATGACTACGTCGTTAAACAGTGGAACTTACAAAACGGGTTACCTTCACAATCTATCAAAAGTATTGCACAAGACCATCATGGATACATTTGGCTGGCAACTCAGTATGGCCTGAGCCGCTTTGATGGTACGAAGTTTACGAATTTTACAACTCAAAATACGCACTTTTTACGTTCAAACGCGATCCATAAAATTTTAGTCGGTCGCGATGGTAAACTATGGGTCGGAACGCGTCGTGGCTTACACAGATTGGACACTCAAACACTAGATGTTGAGTCGTTGGATATTGCAGGACCTGTTCGCGATATTTTGGAAGATGGACATGGCAGTATTTGGGTTGCAGCCAATGGTTTGCATTACGTATCGCACACAAACCTTAACCTATCGAGTACACCTGAAGCCGCTCAACCTCGAAAGTTAACAGCCGTCAAAGTAAACCAAATTGTGGGCGCTGTAAGTAAGATGGCGCTCGCCGCTGATGGCATCTGGCTAGTTAATGAGCGACATCTACTGAAAATCAAGCAAGCCAGCTCGTCTACTGCACATTCATTTCGTTTAGAGTTGTCGAGTCGACTTTCATTGCCGCAACAGCTCGCGCAAACCATTTTACATGATCTTGCATGGATAGATGGACGTTTGTTCTTGGCGACCGAGTTAGGCGCTTACTTTTTAGATATTGATGAGGTATTACGTCGCTATAACGATATCGGCAATGCTGCGGTCTACAAGTTCTTAAGTGACGGTGAGGGCGGGATTTGGGTCTCGACCTCAAACAGCTTGATGTATAAAGAAGTTGGTAATTCGTGGCAATCGGTGCGCCCTGTGCAGTCAGAGCAAGGTGTGTGGTTCTCTGACATCTTTAAAGACAGAGAGAATAATATTTGGTTAGCCAGTCTTAATGAAGGACTTTGGTTTGCGCATGCAGGAAAAGTTGAACGTTTTTCGGTAGGGCGTGATGCGAATCAAGGAATAACAGCGTTGGCTAAATCTCCTAGCGGACAAATTTGGGTTGCGAATCGATATGGGTTAGGAACGCTGGATTCGACGAATCAATATCATTCCGTAATTGATATGAAAACGTTGCAGCGCTCGGCGATAAACGATCTTGAATTTCAAGATGACGCATTGCTTATGGGCACCGACAGAGGGGTTTTAGTCTACAAAGATGGCACTCTACAAACTTTGCCGCATAGAGAGTTGCGTCAAAACCCTGTCTTTTCGATTAGTCCATCCAACAAAGGTGGCTTGTGGTTTGGCACTGGGCGCGGGTTATATCGTTTAGAGTATTCAGAGCTTACCCCGTTTAATTACAATGCATTTCTTGGCAGCCAGTTTGTTACATTTGTTGTTGATTTTCCTGAGTTTGGTTTTATTGGCACGAATAAAGGCGCCTATCGTTACAATAATCGTGGGATTGAAAAGTTAGGCGGACGCACGTCATTGGAAACCGCCTATATAACAAGTATTCTCCATGTTCAAGATGTTGCGACACTGGTTGGCTCTTGGAGTGATGGACTGTTCTACAGAACACCGGATGGCAATTGGTATCAACTAGATGCATCAAATGGTGTGCCTTATGGATCAATTGCTTCATTGCATTTTGATAAGCTGCTCAAACAAGTTTGGGTCAGTACCAAGAAAGGTGTTTATCGTATGCCTGTGCAGCAATTCTCAGGGCCTATTAACAACTTAAAAGTTGATCAGGTGATCAGTCAATTTGATAGGCAACTGGATGGCAAAGCAAGTCGTTGTTGCTCGGGTTTTGGGCATGATGCGGTGATGGAAACCGAGCAAGCTATTTGGTATCCGAGTTCGCAAGGGGTGGTAAAGATCCCTAAAGATATGCAGCTATTTGGCAGCGAAGAATTGGCGCTTAAAATCGAAGCAATGTTTACGCCTAACCGTCGCATTGCAGTAGAGAAAATAGGCAGTAATATTCGCCTTGAAACATCGGAAAGAGATTTGACAGTACAGTTTACTGTGATTGACTTCTATGCGCCTCAGAGTGTCGAGTTTAGGTACCGCTTATTGACTAATCGCAAGGATGAAAGTGTTGATTGGCGTGAAACTCAACACCGTCAAGATGCAATTTATACCAATTTAAGCCCTGGGGAATATATGTTCGAGCTTCAAGCCAAAAGGCGAGGGGAAGATTGGACGGATGCAACACAAAAGAATGTGACGGTGTTTATTCCACGGCGTTTTGACGAAACTATGTACTTCAGGTTGTTGATCACCTGTGGCTTTGTATTTTTGTTTTATCTTATTTTTTGGGTTATTCGTGCGCAGGAGCGACGTAAACAGCAAGCACTTGAAGATCTCGTTGCAGAACGTACCACAGAGCTTAGAAAAGCCAATGACAAGTTAAATCAGGTGAATACTCAACTTAAGCTAGTTAGTCATACTGATGAGTTGACTGGGCTGCGCAGCCGGCGCTTCTTATTTGATCAATTGCCCAAAGACGTTGAGCATTACCAGCGTAATGCGCAATCGTTGCAGCAGCAAAATAAGAGTTTGGTATTAATTATTCTGAACATCGATAAATTCAGCAAAATTAACGATGCATATGGCCCGATCGGTGGTGATAGTTGCTTGCAACAAATGGCTGCCTTACTCAACGCGCGCACTCAAGGTTCTGACTACGTTGCTAGATGGAGCGGCGATGAATTTTTATTATTACTTCGTGACTTTAAGCGAGACGAAGTTGAGCAGTATGTGAGTGAGCTATGTAAAGCGGTCGCTAATTTTGACTTTAAGCTGCCCAATGGAAAGCCGACGACAATGACAGTATCAATGGGGTGGTCGTTTTATCCTTTACCATTACTTGGTGGTCAGGTCATCGGTTGGGAAGCATCAGTCAATTTAGCTGATATTGCATTGCACCAGGTAAAGCAACGAGGTGGAGACGGCGCTGCGACGATTACTTTTGATGAGCAATTAGACGCCTTCGAGTTTGAACAAAGCAGCAATGTTGACGCACAAATTGGAATGTTACAAAGCAATGGCCTTGCTGAATTCAAAGTTTGGATGCGTTAACGGCGTTTACTTAGCCAACTAAAGTACATTACCCAATCTGCCAGAAAGGAATAATAAGGGTGTGAAAATGTAGCTGGGTGGTTGCGTTCGAAAAGGAAATGTCCAAGCCAAGCAAAGCCATAGCCGAAAATGGGTAGCATGAGCAGCATCTCGGCAGATTTAAAATACAAACCAAGAAATAAGTTAACTAAGACGCATGAATTACCAAGGTAGTGACATGCTCGGCAGAGTGGGTGCTGGTGCTGTTGCAGATAGTAAGGATAAAACTGCGCAAACGAAGTAAATTTCTTAGCCATTTTATTGCACAAAAAAAAGGAGCGTATGCTCCTTTTTATAGTAACTTTTTCAATGAATGCAAAATACCTTGCTCATCCAGTGCCATTTCTTGATGCATTTCTTGCTGGGTACCATGCTTTATAAACTCATCAGGTAAGCCTAAGTGTAAAACAGGCTTGGTTACACCAATGCTGCTAAAGAACTCACTGACCGCGCTACCAGCTCCACCTGCAATTGCGTTGTCTTCAATGGTAACGAACTGCTTATGCGTATTCGCTAACTCTTGTAGCAAAGCGGTATCAAGTGGCTTTACAAAACGCATGTCGATAAGTGTTGCATCACACTGCTCAGCGGCAAGCTTTGCATTATGTAACAGCGTGCCAAAGTTCAAGATCGCGATGTTTTTACCTTCACGAATAACTTGGGCTTTGCCGATTGGCAAGGCTTGCATGTTTTGCTCTATTTTTGCGTCGCCAGCACTTCCACGGGGATAGCGTACAGCGGCCGGTCCATTGTGCAGGTAGCCCGTATGAAGCATTTGGCGGCATTCATTGGTGTCGCTTGGCGCCATAATGACCATGTTTGGAATACAGCGCATAAAGCTCAAATCATAAGCGCCTTGGTGAGTTTCACCATCAGCACCGACTACGCCAGCGCGGTCAATTGCAAATAACACGGGAAGATTTTGTAACGCCACATCGTGTATTAGCTGATCGTAAGCACGCTGTAAAAAGCTAGAATAAATAGCAACGACTGGTTTTAGGCCCTCACAGGCAAAACCTGCTCCGAGCGTAACAGCGTGTTGTTCAGCAATGGCAACATCAAAGTATTGCTCAGGGTATTCTTTTGAAAACCTAACCATACCAGAGCCTTCACGCATCGCAGGTGTAATCGCCATTAAGCGCTTATCTTGCTGGGCTTGATCACATAGCCAATCACCAAACACTTTAGAAAAGGTGTCAGCACTGGGCTTTGATTTAGGCAAGCTATGCACACTTGGATCAAATTTTGGCACTGCGTGATAACCGATAGGATCTGCTTCTGCGGGTTTATAGCCCTTGCCTTTTTGCGTTTTTATATGCAGTAACTGAGGGCCTTTTAAATTGCGCATATTACGTAATGTATCGACCAACATGTTGACATCATGGCCATCAATTGGGCCAATGTAATTGAGTCCAAGTTCCTCGAAGAAGGTGCCAGGGATCACCATGCCTTTTAGGTGCTCTTCCATGCGGCTTGCCAATTCTTTAACTGGAGGTACACCGGACAGAAGTTTCTTACTTCCTTCACGGATATTGGTATAGAAGCTACCCGAAAGAATACGTGCAAAATGGTTGTTCAATGCGCCAACATTCTCTGAAATCGACATTTCATTGTCGTTAAGAATGATGAGCATGTCGGATTTTACGTCACCCGCGTGGTTCATCGCTTCAAACGCCATGCCTGCTGTGATCGCGCCATCGCCAATAACTGCGACAGTTTTACGACCTTTCCCCTCTTTTTGCGCGGCGATAGACATACCTAAGGCTGCTGAGATAGACGTGCTTGAGTGACCAACACTGAACGTATCATAGTCACTTTCTTCCCGGTATGGAAAAGGGTGCAAACCATCTTTTTGACGTATGGTATGAATTTGATCTCGACGACCTGTGAGTATTTTATGTGGATAGGCTTGATGGCCCACGTCCCAAAGTAGTCTGTCCTCAGGTGTGTTATACACATAATGTAATGCAACCGTCAGCTCAACGGTACCTAAACCTGATGCAAAATGGCCACTACTTTGTGACACTGAATTTAATAAGTAATCTCGTAGTTCATCACTGAATGCTGTTAGTTTATGCTGCGGTAACTGTCGCAGCTGCTGTGGTTCATCTGCCAAAGCTAATAAAGGGTATTTGCTACTATCCAATTTCATGGTTTCGATTATGTGTCCTACGCAAACTTCGCACAATTATATACAAAGGATACGGTTAATTTTATTTATTTATACAAATTAGCCATTAATTTGTCATGAACAGCGGTTATTTGAGCTATTTTAATGCTTTCGCTCAATGATGTAGTGCGCCAAGTTTGCTAATACATCTGTGTTTTCTTCAATATCGTCCAATGCGTCAATTGCATTTTTAATTAATGCCGCAGCTTTACTTTTCGCCCCAGTTAGTCCCAATAAGGCGGGATAAGTTGATTTGTTGTTTTCAACATCTGAACCTTGAGGTTTACCTAAGGCTTGGGTATCCCCTTCAATATCTAAAATATCATCTTGTACTTGAAATGCTAGGCCAATGTTGCTCGCGTAAAGCTGTAATGCCGAATGAGTTTTATCGCAAATATTTGTCGCACATAAAGCGCCCAGTTCGATAGCTGCGCTTAGTAATGCGCCAGTTTTCATTCGATGAATGCGTTCCAACTCAGGTATTGAAATTACCTTATCGGTTCCTGCTAAATCGAGCGCTTGACCTCCAACCATGCCCTGCAAACCCGATGCTCGGGCAAGTACATTTATCATTTTTAGCTGTTGCTGGGCAGGTACACTAAAGTTGTGTCCACTTAATAGTTCAAACGCGAGTGTTTGCAGCGCATCTCCCGCTAAGATTGCTTGCGCTTCGTCGAAGGCAATATGGCACGTGGGTTTGCCTCGGCGTAAGTCGTCATCATCCATTGCGGGCAAATCATCATGCACCAGCGAGTAGCTGTGTATACACTCAATCGCGGCGGCGGCTACGTCGAGATCGGCTTGAGCTGCCCCAAGTATTTCTCCAGTTGCATAAACTAGAAAGGGTCTAAGGCGCTTACCGCCGTTGCTGATACTGTAGTAAGTCGCTTGTTTTATGGTCTGCTCGGTATCAATGGGAGCGTCGAAGTAATTGGTTATAAAACCTTCAACACGTTCTTGTGCGCGCTTTAATTGAGTTTTTAAATCCACGATCTATTCCGAATCACCTTGAAAGGGCACTGCTGCACTGTGAGCGTCATTTGCCATGAGGATGGACACTTTTTGTTCGGCTTGTTGCAATTTTTTATTCGACGCATTTGCTAATGCGATACCGCGCTCAAACTGTTTCAAAGATTGATCTAAGCTAAGTGAACCTTGCTCCATAGAGTGAACGATTTCTTCGAGTTCACCCATCGCTTCTTCAAAGCTTAGATTATCTGGTTTTTTTGCCGCCATGATGATGTCTCGTTACCTGATAAACTAGTCATTAAGTAAAATTTAGAGGGCAATTTTAGGGGGATTGCAGCGCTAGGTCAAAGTTTGTGAGTGTATTTTACGGTATGTTTGCTATCAAGAGAGCTCAAATGCACATGATTGAAGCTCGCATTTTCGACGCTTTTTAATATAATTGACTTAAGATATTCAGTAGCTTGCCGATAATGAAATGTCCTATGAAGGCATTGTATTCTGTTTAATGAAGAGTGGCATGTATCTTGATTGAATAATGAACGATGAACACCTAGGCAATAAATAGAACGATAGATAGAACTCTCTGGAGGGTATGTGGATTTAGCAACCGTTATTGGGATCCTGGGCGCGATTGGCCTGATTGTGATGTCCATGTTCATGAGTAGTGACGGTGAAATCGTCATGTTCGCGGACGCGGCGTCAGGTGTTATCGTGTTTGGTGGTTCGTTGTTTATAGTGTTGGCTAACTTTTCCATGCCGAAGTTTTTTGCAATTGGCAAAGTGGTAGGCAAGGCGTTTATGTTTAAAATTGAAACGCCCGAAGAGTTAATTGAAAAAGCAGTTGAGCTAGCTGATTCTGCTAGAAAGGGCGGTTTTTTGGCGTTGGAAGAAGCTGAAATACCCAATAGTTTTATGCGTAAGGGCGTGGATATGCTGGTCGATGGTCATGATGCAGATGTGGTCCGAGCAACCTTGCAAAAAGACATTTCTTTGACTACCAATCGACATGAAATGGGTTCATCCCTATTTAAGACTTTAGGCGATATTGCTCCTGCGATGGGGATGATTGGTACATTAATTGGTTTGGTTGCCATGCTATCAAACATGGATGACCCAAAAGCAATCGGTCCTGCAATGGCTGTCGCCCTCTTAACTACATTATATGGCGCTTTCTTAGCCAATGTGGTGGCAATTCCAATCCAAGCAAAGCTAGAGCTGAGAAAAGATGAAGAAGAACTTAATCAGCGCCTTATCCTTGATGCTATTTTGGGGATTCAGGATGGTCAGAACCCAAAAGTAATCGAAGGTATTCTTAAAAATTATCTGCCTGAATCTAAACGTGCGCACGAAAAAGAGGAATAGGCAGTATGTCAGATGAACAAGAATGCAAATGTCCACCTCCAGGGTTACCTGCTTGGATGGGGACGTTTGCTGATCTCATGTCGCTGCTTATGTGCTTTTTTGTACTGTTGTTGGCTTTCTCAGAGATGGATGTACTGAAGTTTAAGCAAATTGCGGGCTCGATGAAGTTTGCGTTTGGTGTGCAAAATAAAATTGAAGTTAAAGATATCCCCAAAGGTACTAGTGTAATTGCAATGGAGTTTACTCCGGGTAAACCTGAACCGACTCCAATTGAGACAATTCAACAACAAACGGTGGAAATGACCCAGCAAATGTTGGAATTTCAGGCCGGTGAAGAAAGCTCGGCGGGTGGTCGTCAAGAGCAACGTGGTAATAAGCGTGGTGGTGAGTCACAAAGTACCTCACAAGATCAGGCGATGACACAAGCTATTTCCGCCGCTGAGCAAGAGCAAGTGAATGAGCTGGTTAAAAAGATAGCCCAGCAATTAGAAAAGCAGATCATGGATGGTGCCATTGAACTTGAGTCATTAGGGCAGCAGATCATTATTCGCATCCAAGAAAATGGTGCTTTTCCTTCTGGTAGTGCATTTTTACAACCGAAATTTCAGCCCATTATTTTGGAAATAGCTGATTTGCTTAAGGATGTCCCAGGGGAAATTACGGTTTCTGGTCATACCGACGATTACCAAGTGAGTAATGAGCTATATAGTAACAACTGGGATTTGTCTGCGACGCGCGCTGTTGCCGTGGCCAGTGAGATGGTTAAAGCGCCAGGTTTTGATAAAAACCGATTAGTGGTCGTAGGTCATGCTGATACTCGACCTTTAGTGCCGAATGAAACGAATGCAGATAGAAGACGTAACCGTCGGGTAGAAATTTCTATCTTACAGGGCAAGCCACAAGAGTCGGACCCCATTGAAGTAGGCACCAATCAAGAATAAAAAATCGGCCGATAGTGGCCGATTTTTCGCGGTAGAAGGTGAGCATTAACCCAATGAAGGAATTAAACCTGCCATTTGTAGCGTTTGTGCTGCAATGATCAATACACCACACAATGCAGCGATGATAAGACCCATGTCACCACCTTTTACTTGGTAGCCTTTGGCCAGCGCACCTTCTTGACGCCTTTGCTTCCAAACCATTGCGACAGGTAGGAATACAGCAAGTACTACAAGTGCGATTGCTGCATAACCTAATGCCATAATAAAACCTTGCGGATAGAAAAGCGCAAAGCCCAGAGGTGGCATAAATGTGATCGCGGCTGTCTTGGTTCGATCTAGGCGGCCGTTACCTTTTTTAAAGGCATCTGCAAAGAAATCAAATAAGCCAAGACTAACGCCTAAAAAAGATGTGGCCAGTGCTAAATCGGCAAATACGGTAACAAAAGTGCTCACGCTTGGATTATTTGCAATATTTGAAATACTACTAACAAACCCTGGTAGGCCACCACTTTGCATGAGACTCTGTTGGCTCATAATACCTTGGCTGAGAAGCTGCCAGAATACATAAATGACCAGAGGGAGTGATGCGCCGAACATCATAACGCGTCGCAGCGATTTTATATCCAAGCCGACATACTTTACGATAGATGGGATCGAACCGTGAAAACCAAATGAGGTAAATATAACTGGAATAGCGGAAAGCACTAAACCTTGTTCTATTGGCATATCTAGTAAGTGCTGGCCGTGGACGTAGGGGCTTAGCGCAAAGAATAAACTGCCCAGTACAACTACCTTAACGGTAAAAAGGACTTTATTAAGTTTGTCTACTGTACTGGTGCCTGCAGTGACGATGGCTGCGACAATCAAAGCCAAAAGAATAGACCCCACCTGTGGCGCCACGCTCATGCCGACTAAATTGTTGAGCTTTTCTTGTAGTTGTGCTCCTCCTCCGGCTATGTAGGCCGCACAAAGGGCATAGAATAAAAACACCATGGCAAAGTTCGCAATGACCTGTCCACGTTTACCAAGAATGGATTTGGCGAGTGTATTAAGTGTTGCTTCGGCACTGGCATATTGATGAAGTTCTAGCATCAATAGTGCGGTATAGGTCATGAGTAGCCAAGAAAGAACGATTAGTATTAATGCCGTCGTGAAACCGAGCCCAGCCGATGCAATCGGTAAGGCCAGCATGCCTGCACCTATAGTGGTACCTGCGACGATCAGCATACTCCCCAGTGTTTTATTTTTAAGCACAAATTGCCCCTTGTGTGTGAGAGAGTTTTGCAAGATATACTGGCAACTAAAAAAATGAAATAGTTTTGCCACAAATCAATGTTAACGATTGTAATTTATGTTTTACGAAGTCGTAATTGTAGACAACAATGTATCAAATTCAGGTAAATGGAATGGTCTTACCAGGGGGCATTGATTTTTGTGTATTAAAAAAGCGCCAATGGCGCTTTTTTAATGTAAAAGATGTTATACCAATCCGCAATAACAGTTAATCATTTTGGGGGATTAAACTCATTTAGAACAACTAAATAACGAAATTTTTGTCTTGCGATCGACCTGATTTTCTTGCCCCAAAATAGACCACTTAGTTAAGCTGACTCGTATTATTTTACCTCTTTGCCAGCAGCTTGCTGATCAGCGTGGTAACTTGAGCGGACAAAAGGCCCACAAGCTGCATGAGTAAAGCCTATCTCATCGGCATACTCTTTTAATGCATCGAATTCAGCGGGTGGCACATAGCGTTTTACTGGTAGATGGTGCTTAGAAGGTTGTAAGTACTGGCCAACAGTCAGCATATCGACATTGTGCTCACGCAAATCTCGCAACACTTCTTCGATTTCAGACATCTCTTCGCCTAAACCTACCATCAAGCCTGATTTGGTTTTGACATTTGGATGGGCTTCTTTAAAACGGCGTAAAAGTTCTAACGACCACTTGTAGTCAGCACCTGGGCGCGCTAGCTTGTATAAGCGCGGCGCAGTTTCTAAGTTGTGGTTAAACACATCAGGTGGTGTTTGCGTTAATATCTCAAGCGCTTTGTCCATACGGCCACGAAAATCAGGCACAAGTATTTCAATGGTGATGTCAGGGTTATGCTTACGAATTGCGCTAATACAATCCGCAAAGTGTTGTGCACCACCGTCTCTTAAGTCATCTCGGTCAACGGAGGTGATCACCACATAACTTAACTTCATATCTTTAATAGTAAGTGCCAGTTTCTCTGGCTCTTCGGCATCAGGTTTTAATGGACGGCCATGTGCAACATCACAAAACGGGCAGCGGCGGGTACAGATCGCACCTAAAATCATAAACGTTGCTGTACCATGATTGAAACACTCAGATAGATTTGGACATGAGGCTTCTTCACATACCGAGTGCAAACCATGTTTACGCATCGCTTGTTTTATACCGTCGATACGTTCACTTGATTTTGGTAGACGTATCTTCAGCCATTCAGGCTTACGCAGCATTTCTTGGCGTTCAGTTGGCAGTACTTTTACTGGGATCAATGCCATTTTTTCGGCATCACGAAGCTTTACCCCTGGCTCCATTTTCACTGGTTTACTCATTCGTTCTCAAACCCTTCAATTTGCTCAACATGTTCAGCATTGAGTCGCTTCAACATGTGTTTTACCAGTCCATTTCCAACATCTTTCATGTTGTCAGGACCATTTAATTCGCTTGTTTGAACCATATCCATACCGGCATAGCCACATGGGTTTATGCGCAAAAAAGGCGACATATCCATGTTTACGTTTAGTGCTAGGCCATGAAATGAGCAGCCACGACGAACACGTAAACCTAATGACGCAATTTTACTGTCATTAACATACACACCGGGTGCGCCGGCTTTGGCGTAAGCTTTAATATCGTGTTCAGCAAGGAAATCGATGATGCACTCTTCTAACCAAGTGACTAACTCACGTACACCAATTTTAAGACGACGTAAATTAAACAGTACGTACATCATTTGTTGCCCTGGGCCATGGTAAGTGACCTGACCACCACGGTCGACTTTGATGACAGGAATATCACCTGGAGCCAAAAGGTGCTCATCTTTACCTGCCTGACCTTGCGTAAAGACAGGCTGATGTTCCACCAACCAAATTTCATCGGGACTTGTTTCATCACGCTGGTCGGTATACTGCTGCATTTCGTGCCAGATAGGTTCGTAACTGCGGCGTCCTAATTGGCGAACAATGACTGTATGCTGGCTCATGTCGATACCTTGTTAGTTACAGAACGTAACGTACATCTTCTAGTGAGCCAATTTCAGTGTAGATCTGCTCGATATGTTCTTTCGATGTTACAGTCGCCACGACCGTGATTGATTCGTAGGTGCCTTTGCTGCTTGGCTTCACCTTAGGGGCATAATCGCCTGGCGCAATGCTTTGTAGTTTAGCCAACACCTGATCGGTTAGGTTTGCATTCGCAACCCCCATGATCTTAAAGGTGAACGGACATGGAAACTCTAAGTATTCGTCAAACTTAGTATCTTTTACTGGCTTTACCACGACGGTATCCTCACTTCTATACTGACTTGCATATTAAGCAAGTGCTGATCATTAGGTTAGAGTGACTAACCCAGAATTATTGCGGCATTCTATCATTTTTATTGCAAAAAAAAACGCCTCACTTGGAGGCGTTAATTTATAGCTACATTGTTTACTGCATCACTTGTAGACGTAAATAGTCATATATCTTGCTAAAGAAACCACCTTCAGCGACTTCTTCTAAGGTAACAAGTGGATATTGAGCAATTTCTTCACCTTCAATCTGTAAGAATAGCGTGCCCACTTTAGAGCCTTTTGCAAGTGGTGCTTCGAGTGTTTTATCTAGCTCAAAAGTTGCTTTTAAGTTCTTGCGTTGACCGCGAGGAATGGTAATGGGCGTATCTTGTAAAATACCCAAAGAAACTGTTTCTTGATCACCCATCCAGATGCGTTGTTCAGCAAAGCTATCACCTGCTTTATATGGCGTAATTGTTTCATAAAATCTAAAGCCATAGTTAAGTAACTTTTTGCTCTCGACTTTACGAGCACGCTCACTCGTAGTACCCATGACTACCGCGATAAGTCTCATATCGTCTTTGGTTGCCGATGTCACTAAGCTGTAGCCAGCCTCCGATGTATGGCCTGTTTTGATACCATCTACATCGAGGCTTGCATCCCATAACAAGGTGTTACGGTTATACTGTTTAATACCGTTATAAGTAAACGACTTTTCTTTGTATAGCGCATATTCTTCAGGCACATCTCTGATAAGTGCAGCCCCTAGGGTCGCCATATCACGAGGGGTGGTGTAGTGCTCATCCGTATCAAGGCCGTGGCTGTTGATGAAATGAGAATTGGTCATGCCTAACTTTTGTGCGTGCGCATTCATTAAGTCGGCAAAAGCGCCTTCACTGCCAGCAATATGCTCGGCCATGGCAACACATGCATCGTTACCTGATTGAATAATGATGCCACGGTTTAAATCTTCTACGCTTACTTGCTTGCCAACTTCGATGAACATTTTAGAAGATTCAGGGAAGTTTTTAGCCCATGCTTTTTCACTAATTGTGACCATATCACTACTAGAGATGTTGCCCGCTTTGATCTCGGTACCAATCACATAACTGGTCATCATTTTGGTCAAGCTTGCAGGCGCTAGCTTAGTGTCCGCTTCACCTTCGGCAATGACTTTGCCAGTGGTGAAGTCAACTAAGAAATAACCTTTCGCGTTTACTTGAGGGGGAGCGGGTAAGATCTGCGCATTGGCTGCAAAAATTGTCGCAGAGCATACCAATCCACAAAGTTGAGTAATAAATTTCGATTTTAATAAAGTCATTATGCTCGCAATTTTAATTTAGTTAGTCAGCGTCACCGCAATATTCTAAAGTTGTTGTTCACTATAAAGCAAGAAGGCTTGGGTAAATTCACCTTTTCGCAAACGATTCAGCATGGTCTGGGCATGATAATCATTTTGCATTGGCCCCAGACGCAGCTTGTATAACCCATTTTCATGACTGATAACATGCTCAATTGCTAGTTGCTCTTTGAGAGTACTTGCCATTAATTTGATTTTGTCTAATTGGCTACCAGCCGCAACCTGAATATAAGTTAGCCTAGGCGCTTGCCTATCTATTGTAATGGCTTCAACCTTAACTTTGGCTGTACCGTTTAGGTGGTAGCCTAATTTGTAAGCTGCCGCGTAAGAGAGATCAATTAGCCTATCTTCATGAAAGGGACCACGGTCATTCACTCTCACTATCGCGCTTTTACCATTATCAAGATTGGTAACACGTACAAAGCTGGGCAAAGGCAAAGTCTTATGGGCTGCGGTCATATCAAACATATTAAATACTTCGCCATTCGAAGTATGGTAACCATGAAACTTTCGACCATACCAAGAAGCGGTACCTTGCGCTTGATAACCATGCTCATCAGACATTGGCGTATAGTGCTTGCCCAGAACCGTATAGGGGCGGCTAGCACTGGCACTTTTTGGCTCATCCGTAATGACAGCGTCTTGCATTTCAAGCTCTGTAGGAGCACGCAGAGGTGCTTTGTCATGCTTAATGTGGTAACGACTGCTACAGCCGCTCATTAAAGCAAAGAGCAAAATACATAATAAGTAGATGGGTTGTTTTACATACACCATTACTTTAATAACATCCTCTTATCTGTTGCAATAGACATAATAATACCAAATCCAGCCATCAGTGTGACCATTGAGGTGCCGCCATAGCTGATCAGTGGTAAAGGTACGCCAACAACGGGTAATAAACCTGATACCATACCAATATTAACAAACACATAGACAAAGAATGTGAGTGTCAATGCGCCTGCCAATAGTTTACTAAATGCTTCTTGTGCTTTAACGGCAATATATAAGCCTCGACCAATAATAAATAAATACACGCATAGCAGTAAAACAACACCAAAGAGGCCAAACTCCTCACTCAATACAGAGAAAATGAAGTCGGTGTGACGCTCAGGTAAAAACTCCAGCTGCGATTGTGTACCGTGCAACCAGCCTTTACCTTCCACACCACCTGAGCCGATGGCTATTTTAGATTGAATAATATGATAACCAGAGCCGAGAGGATCGCTCTGTGGGTTTAAAAATGTAAGCACACGTTGCTTTTGATACGCATGCATACCGTAATGCCAAAATGCGAACCCAGCGGGTCCAGCTAACAAAGCAAGCATGGTGATGAGTTTCCAACTTAGGCCCGATAAAAACAGCACGAAAATACCAGAGCTGGCAATCAAAATCGCGGTGCCTAAGTCTGGTTGCTCTTTAATTAAAATAGTGGGGACCATGACGATGGCAAAGCCTAAAAGCAAGTTCCATATTGATGGGGGAAGCCGATTTTGACCAATATACCAAGCAACCATCATGGGGACAGCTATTTTCATCACTTCGGAGGGTTGAAATCGCGTAATGCCTAAATCTAGCCAACGTTGTGCGCCTTTACTGCTGACCCCAACAAGTAGCACTGCCACGAGCATACTTAAGCCAACAAGGTACATGGGGATCACAATGCGCTTTAGGGTGTTAGGTGATAATTGGGCCATGACCAGCATCGCTATAATGGCACCAGCCATACGCGTACCATGGCGGATCATCATATTGATATCTTGACCACTGGCACTGTAAACAACAGTGAGGCTACCAATCATCATCAACATTAACGCAGCCAATAAAGGCAAGTCTAAATGTACTTTTTGCCATATTGTTCTTTTTTGATGTAGCGGCGTCATGGTGTGTTTGACTCCAGTGGATAGGCTGAAAAGTAATAGTCCATCATCTGTCTGGCGATAGGTGCTGCAATGGCACCGCCGCCTGCTTTTTGGTTTTCAACAACAATAGCTAATACAATCTTTGGATCATTGAATGGCGCAAAGCCAGTATAAACAGCATTATCCCTATGACGTTCTTTTAGCTTTTTGGCATCGTATTTTTCTCCCTGAGCAATACTCACCACTTGCGCCGTCCCCGTTTTACCCGCCGGGTCATAGGTTGCACCAATAAAGGCTTTTTGTGCCGTTCCCCTTAATACCGTGTTATGCATCGCATCCAATGCAATTTGCCAGTGCTTTGGGTTATTGAGTTGTATAGGGGGCTTTTCTTCGGTAAAAAGCTGGGTCACGGTTTGTTCTTGTCTGGCAACCTGTACTAAATGTGGCTGTCGATAAATGCCACGATTGACCAAAATTGCCAATGAATTGGCGATTTGTATGGGGGTTGCGGTCCAGTAACCTTGTCCGATGCCAACAGAGATGGTGTCACCGGGCCACCAGTTTTCTTTAAAACGCGCCCGTTTCCAATCTACGGTTGGTAAAATGGCAGTGGTCTCCTCATGAATATCGATACCTGACAAATCGCCAAAACCAAATTGATCCATAAAGTCACTGATTTTACTGATACCGAGCTTGTAGGCGATATTGTAGAAATAGGTATCGCATGATTCTTCAATCGCTTGATATACATCAACATGGCCATGCCCCCATGGGCGCCAGTCTCGCCACTTGTGATCAACATTGGGAATTTGGAAAAAGCCTGGGTCCCAGATTGTTGACTCCTCCGTAACGAGTTCTTCCTCTAGGCCCAAAATCGCCATCAGCGGTTTAATCGTAGATGCAGGAGGGTAGCGACCTTGTGTCACTCGGTTTATTAATGGGCGATCTTGATTAAGTAATTTTTTGTACTCGCCAGAACTTATGCCGTGCACAAACATATTAGGGTCATAGCTTGGGTTTGAATAGAGTGCGAGTATGCCCCCATCTTGGGGATCGATGGCGATAACGGCACCACGCGTATCTTTTAATGCATGCTGTGCGATTTGCTGTAAACCGATATCGAGCGTTAACACTAGATCTTGGCCTGGTTCCGGTTGTTCAACGCTGAGGGTTCTAAGTATTCTGCCACGGTTATTAATTTCTACGCGCTGTGAACCCACTTTACCGTGCAGTTGTTGTTCGTAATATTTTTCAATTCCCAGTTTGCCGATGTCGTGAGTCGCGCGGTAATTGGTCGCTAACTCTGCGGCTTCCAACTCAGCCAGTTCTTTTTTATTCAGTTTAGCCACATAACCGAGTGCGTGGGTTAGCGTATCACCATAAGGGTAGTAGCGAGATAAACGTGCCTCAACACTGAAACCTGGAAATTTATGCTGGTTAACAGAGAAAACAGCGACTTCGGTTTCGTTTAAACCCGCTTTGAGCACCTGACTTTTAAAACGCCGGTTATTGCGAATATCCTCTAAAAACTCTGTTTTTTCCTGTTCGGAGATATCTATCAGTTTGCTGAGCTTCTGCAGATCTTCCTCTAGGTTTTTTACCTCTTCTGGCACAACTTCAAGGTTATAAACCGGTCGGTTTTCGGCAAGTAAAACGCCATTTCTATCATAAATAAGTCCCCGGTTAGGTGCGATAGGGATCACTTTGATGCGGTTGTCATTTGAGCGAGTTTTATAAGCGTCGTAATCGACTATTTGCAGGTTATAAATATTGAAAAGCAATACACCAATCAGTGAGACCACAAAAATAAAGCCAACAAAGGCACGACGTGCAAAGAGGTTTGCTTCTGCAGAGTGGTCCCGGATCGTTGGCCTTTTTTTTATCATTGTTAACTAATCATTCTCGGTGATAAGGGTGATTATTATTCAAACTCCATCCACGATAGAGGCTTTCTGCAACAATGATGCGCACTAATGGGTGAGGTAAAGTCAAATTAGACAACGACCACTTCTGCTCAGATGCCGCAATACACTCGGGCGCTAACCCTTCTGGGCCACCTATCAGTAGGCTCACATCACGTCCATCGAGTTGCCATTTTTGCATATTGTTCGCAAGCTCGTGCGTATCCCATGCTTTACCCGTTACTTCTAATGTAACAATGCGATTGCCTTTGGGTATCGCAGCGAGGGTCTTTTCGCCCTCAACTTGTAAAATACGTTTTATGTCAGCGTTTTTTCCCCGCTTGCCAGCAGGGATCTCAACTAATTCCAACGCCATATCTTTTGGAAAGCGGCGTTGGTATTCTTTGAAACCAGTTTCAACCCAAGCGGGCATTTTCGTTCCGACAGCAACAAGTTGGATCTTCAAGGGTTAACCCCAAAGCTTTTCTAGGTCATATAGACTACGTGTTTGATCTTGCATTACATGTACAACCACATCACCTAAGTCTACTAATACCCATTCACCCACATCTTGTCCTTCTTGGCCTAGTGGCTCTTCGCCTGCGTGTCGAGCTTCCTTTGCAACATGATCTGCAATAGACTGAACATGACGTTTTGAGTTACCAGAACAAATAACTAAGTAGTCAGTGACAGAAGATAAGTCTCTAACATCCAGCTTTACTACATCGCGGGCTTTCATATCGTCAACTTTGTCCAGTGCAAAGTCTAAAAGTTGTTCAGAATTCAAATTTGTTTCTCTTCACTAAATAAAATAATCGGCGATTCTAACACAGTGGATTGGCTTATTCAGCATACAAGCGATGTTCATTAATGTAGTTTAGGACCTTGTTATCGAGTAAATGTTCCGTATTTTCTCTATTTTTTAATTGTTTACGAATATCACTGGATGCGGCATTGAACAGAGTACCGTTTAGAAAATAACATAAACCAGCTGACTGTTGATGCAGTGCCAATTTATCGTGAGTGAGTGATGTTGCTAGGTATGCTTGAAGCTTTGGACAATGCGCCTGTTGCTCTCCTGGTCTTTGGTAGACCACAATATGGCAAAGTTGTGTAATTTTTTGCCACTCAAACCAACTGGGTAAACTATTAAAAGAGTCCATACCCATTAAAAATAATATCGCAGTATCAGGATTGGCTGCTCGGCATTCTTGCAAACTGAGTAACGAGTAGGACGGTCCGGTCCGCACTAACTCACGGTGGTCAATTTGAAATTTATGATTTGCTTCAATTGCCAGTGAAAGCATCGCAAGTCTGTGCTCGTCGGTGACACCAGGTTGTGCTTTGTGGACAGGTATTGCGCAAGGAAGAAAATACAAGTTGTCTAATTGGAGTTCTTCAATGCATTGATTTGCCATATTAATATGGCCAAGATGAACAGGATCAAATGTGCCACCAAATAGGGTGATCATAATTTAATGACTCGAGTGTTGATACGGTAAATCGAAAGGCACATGCTGGCAAAAGGCCAATGCAATATGCGCCAACGCTTGATAGGGCGCAACCATCGTTGCTTTTTTGTATGCACTGTCAAACTCAGCCAATAAGCCAATAATGTGTTCAATATGTTTGATTGTGAGCCTGTCCAACGCCTGTGTTGTGGCACCTTGCTGATTTTTCCAAACACCATGTTGTTTGAACAGTTGTGACAAGGTATTACCTTGTTGCATACCTTGTTTCAGCGCAAGTAGTGTTTGTGCTTCTTTGCTTAGTGTCCATACGATACTGGTGGATTCCACATTGTCATCCGCTAATTTAAGCATCACCTTGATGATTTTTTTCGCGTTACCCATGAGTAATGCGTCGTTTAAATCAAAAATGTCAAACTTAGACTGATTTAGTAAACCGCTAAGCACTTTGCTTTGATCAATTGCTTCAAACTTATAAAGTAGTGATAGCTTTTCAAGCTCTTGATGCGTAGCAAGCAGATTGCCTTCTGTCGCAGCTAACAGGCTACGCTTGGCATCTTGGTCGATATTCAGCTTCAGTGCAGCACATTGTTCATCAAACCAGCGTTGCAAGTGGTTGCCTGTAAGCGGGTAGCAAGGAATAAAAACGCCTTGTGCGTCGAGCGCTTTAAACCAAGCTGCGCGCTGAATATCTTGTCCTGCTTTTTGCCCTTTTATGATGAGTACTACATCGGGGTTGGTTTGCTCAGTCAGCGACTTTAGGACTTGGCTACCTTGTGTGCCCGGTTTTTGTTGATTGAGATCGAGTTCAATCAGCGTTCGTGCACTGAATAACGACATGCTGTTGTACTGTGCCACCAGTTCTTGCCAGTCAAACCCCGGTAGCAAGGTGAACTTAATAATTTCATCAAAGCCTTGGCGCTTTGCAGTGGATTTGATATCTACCACACAGTTAGCTTCTTGATATGGCTCTTCACCGAACACCAAATAAAAAGGTGCAAGTGACTGCTTTAGATGGGCTTTGAGTTGATTAGCGTAGCAGCGCATTACAGTTGCGATAGCTCTCGAATGATACGTTTACTGGCTAATTGGCGTAATTCACCGAGCAGCATTTCAAGTTCTTTGCTTTTCGCAAGCGCGTTATCAGGGTCATCTTGATAGTTGCGATACAACTCAAAGCTTTGTTCCACTGGCTCTTGACCTTGTTTTGTGACCCGGTATGACACGCTGTAAGTCAGCTGATATTGTGCGACTTGGCCATTTCTAAATAAACTGAGCGTTTGTCTTTCGAGTGAATCTCGATACAAGTGTAATTGCACGACCTTGCTTGATGTCTTCGGCTCTACCAAAGTGACCTTAGCGTTTTTAAGGTCGTTTTCTAACAACTCATACAGTGCAGCTCGGTCATCATCGGCACTGAGCACTAGGGTGCGTAAATCTTCAGATAAGTAAGAGGCTTTCTTGAGATGAAAGCCACAGCTCGATAACAAAACACAGACTAGCGCAAGCGCTAATCCGTGTTTGATAAAAGCAGTCAAGCGCATCTTAGTTTGCTACCACGTTAAGTAGCTTGCCAGGCACGTAGATCACTTTACGAATGGTTTTATCGTCAGTGAACTTTGTGACATTCTCATCAGCAAACGCCAATGCTTCAACTTGCTCTTGGCTTGCATCTGCAGCAACGGTTAGCTTAGCACGAAGCTTACCGTTAACTTGCACAATGATGAGCTTTTCGTCTTCAACTAACGCAGCCTCATCAACGACAGGCCATGCAGCATCAAGAATATCACTCTCGTTGCCTAACTGAGCCCATAATTCATGGCACATATGCGGCGTGATTGGCGCGAGCATAATAACGATTGCGTTAAGTGCTTCATTGGCTAGGGCAATATCTTGCTCATCGTTCATTGGCGCTTTGGCTAATTTGTTTGATAGCTCCATGATTGCTGCGATTGCGGTATTGAACGTTTGACGGCGAGATAAATCGTCCGTTACTTTCGCAATTGTTTTGTGAATTTCACGGCGCAGTGCTTTTTGGTTGCTATTAAGCGCAGACACATTTAGTTCTGCTTTGCCAGCAGCGTTCACATCTACTGCATATTTCCAAACACGTTTTAGGAAGCGGTGCGCGCCCTCTACGCCTGAGTCTGACCACTCAAGTGTTTGCTCAGGTGGAGCAGTGAACATCATGAATAAACGAACTGTATCGGCACCGTACTGCTTGATTACTGTTTGTGGATCGATACCGTTGTTCTTAGACTTAGACATTTTACTCATGCCCGAAGAGAACACAGGTTGCCCGTCTTCTTTGTGCCACGCTTTAGTAACACGGCCTTTGTCATCCGTTTCAGTTTGGACGTCTGTTGGAGCGATCCAGATATCGCCGCCTTTTTCGTCTTTACGATAGAAAGTATCGGCTAACACCATGCCTTGACAGAGTAGGCGCTCAAATGGTTCATCCGAGTTTACTAAGCCAAAATCACGCAGTAATTTATGGAAGAAACGTGAGTACAACAAGTGTAGGATTGCGTGCTCGATACCACCAATATATTGGTTTACAGGTAGCCAGTAGTTTGCAGCGCCCGGCTCTAACATGCCTTCATCGTAGCGTGGGCTACAATAGCGAGCATAATACCAAGACGATTCCATAAAGGTATCAAAGGTATCTGTTTCGTGGAAAGCAGGCTGGCCATTCACGGTGGTTTTTGCCCACTCAGGGTCAGCTTTGATTGGTGAAGTAACACCGTTCATTACCACGTCTTCAGGAAGACGTACTGGCAACATCTCTTCAGTCGCGGCAAGCTCTTGGCCGTTTTCATCGCTCAACATTGGGATTGGAGAGCCCCAGTAGCGTTGACGGCTAACACCCCAGTCACGCAAACGGAAGTTGACTTTACGCTTACCTGCATTTTGCGCTTCTAGTTTGTCAGCAATGGCGTTAAATGCACCTTCAAAATCAAGACCGTCGAACTCACCTGAGTTAATTAACACGCCTTTTTCTGTGAATGCTTCTTTGCTTAGATCGGCAACGAGATCAGAGCCCGCTTCTGGAGCAATCACTTGCTTGATTTCAAGGCCGTAAGTTGTTGCAAATTCAAAGTCACGTTGGTCATGACCCGGTACTGCCATAACTGCACCTGAGCCGTAATCCATTAATACAAAGTTCGCCACCCAGATTGGTACTTCTTTACCTGTTAACGGATGAATGGCAGTTAAGCCCGTTGCAATGCCTTTTTTCTCCATGGTTGCCATGTCAGCTTCCGCAACCTTAGTGTTTTTGCATTCTTCAACAAACTTAGCGATGGCGTCACTTTTCTTGGCTGCTTCTTGCGCAATAGGGTGACCTGCTGCGATACCGACATAAGTCACACCCATGAAAGTATCTGGGCGAGTGGTGTAAACCGTGAAGGTTTCACCGTTGTCAGCGCGTTTAAAGTCAATTTCTAAACCTTCAGAGCGGCCAATCCAGTTGCGTTGCATGGTTTTAACTTGCTCTGGCCAGTCGTCTAACTTGTCTAAGTCATCAAGTAGCTCTTGTGCGTAGTCAGTAATTTTAATAAACCACTGTGGAATTTCTTTTTGCTCAACGATAGCACCAGAACGCCAACCACGGCCGTCAATAACTTGCTCGTTAGCCAATACGGTTTGGTCAACTGGATCCCAGTTTACAGTAGACATTTTTTTGTAGACTAAGCCTTTTTCGTAAAGCTTAGTGAAGAACCACTGTTCCCACTTGTAGTACTCAGGGTGACATGTCGCAATTTCGCGGTCCCAGTCATAACCAAAGCCTAACTGCTTTAATTGGTTACGCATGTAGTCGATGTTTTCATAGGTCCATTTTGCCGGTGCGGTATTGTTCTTAATCGCCGCATTTTCTGCTGGTAGACCAAACGCATCCCAACCCATAGGTTGCATGACGTTTTTACCTTGTAAGCGTTGGAAGCGTGATACTACATCACCAATGGTGTAGTTACGAACGTGACCCATGTGCAGACGACCGCTTGGATATGGAAACATGGAGAGACAGTAGTACTTCTCTTTGCTCTCGTCTTCGACGACTTTAAATGTCTTGTTCTGTTCCCAATATTGTTGGACTTTTGACTCAATGTCTTGCGGGTTATATTGCTCTTGCATCTACGTTTCCAGACTTCTTGCAAATTGATAGAAAATTGCCCGATAGCATACCCGAAAAAAGCACTGATTCACAGTAGCCACAGCGCATTTTTAAACGCATATGAAAGCACCGAGCCGACGCATGCAAAGTCATAAGCTATAGTTAAGTTATTGCTCAAATAAATGGAGTGCCATATGTCTAGTTACAAAACTTGGCTTGGTCAATTTGTTGATTGGCTTAAAGATGTCAAAGAACATGAAGTGGATGATTTAGTTGAAAAGTTTATAGAGAGTCAACAAGTGCTAAAAAGCTTATCTCAGGAAAAATTGGCGACATATAAACGTTATCTTAGTCGTGATTTGGCGCACTTAAAGGAAAATTATCAGCACTATGATGATCTTGCATGGCAAGAGTTAAAAGCCAGTATGTGGTATGAACTAGCACAGCTAGAAGACAGAACTCAGCTTGAATGGCGTGCTTTATTACAAGATTTTGAACACCTTGGGACATACAAGCAGGGAGAATGGATAGCCATGGGGCAATTAGTATGTAAAAATTGTGGCAATAAAACAGATGTATTTTACGCCAGTGAGATTATACCCTGCTCAGAGTGTGGTCACGGTGAATTTGTGCGTAAGGCATTATCTCCATAAAACCTAACCGATAATGCGTTAGTGTTTAGAAATAAGAAGTTAGGAATGACCAAAAAAACATCGCCATTACCTACCGAGGCGCTTGCTCCTTCGGTTTCCATCACTCATGTTCAATCTTGCATGCACAACCCTTATCCTGAAGCGCTGCCATTTATTGGCCAACAACGGGCGCAAAGCGCGCTAGATTTTGCACTGGGGATGGAACTACCGGGTTATAACGTATTTGTTATGGGTGAAGCGGCACTTGGCCGATTTACCATGGTGAAGGACAAGCTAGAAGCACACAGTAAAACACGTCCCACGCCGAAAGAGTGGCTGTATGTTAATAACTATGACGATCACCGTGAGCCCATCGCTATGTTTATGCAAGCTGGGCAAAGTAAAGAACTGGCTGATGATATTGATGAATTTTTAGATGAAGTGGCTGACACCTTTCCGGCTGCATTTGATAACCCCGGTTACCAGCGCAAGAAAAAGTCCATTGATCGTGACTTTGACAACAAGTACAACGCCGCGTTAACTGCGGTAGAGCAATTAGCAGCGGAAAAGAGCGTGGCATTGCTTGAAGAAAATAACCTTGTTGGCTTTGCACCAGTTGTAAACGGCAAACAGTTAGATGATAACGAGTTTGCAGCATTAGATGAACATTTACAGGCGCATTTTATTAATGCCATTGAGCAACTGGAAGATGCCTTAATTGAAGCGCTTTTAGAGCTACCACGTTGGAAGCGTGAATCTTCAGAAAAGCTACGTAACCTGAAAAAGTCAACGGTGGAAATGGCCACTAAGCCATTACTCAAAACCTTAGAACATAAATATGCCAGCCATATTGGCGTTGTGCGTTATTTAAAAGATTTGCGTACTGAAATTGTCGACGCCGTACTTGAGTGGCTTGATGACGATGTGAACAGCGAAGACAGCAAAGATGATTTTGATGCAAAAGGCATGTTGAGTGACTTTTTTGCGCCTAATATTTTGGTGGAATATAAAGATGACGACCCTGCGCCAGTGGTGTATGAGCCAAATCCAACCTTTGGCAATATTTTTGGTAAGGTCGAATATGCTACATCGCAAGGTACGCTGATCACCAGTTATCGCTCAATCCAAGCGGGTGCTTTACACCGTGCAAATGGCGGTTACTTGATTATGGATGCGGAAAAAGTATTGGCGAACTCACAGGTGTGGGATGGCCTCAAGCTGTCACTTAAAACGCATCAAATTAAAAATGACTTACCATATCAAGATAACTCAGTTGGTAGCAGCTTTACGCTTAAACCTCAGCTTATCCCACTGGATGTCAAAATCATTTTATTAGGTTCGCGTGATTTGTATTACACCATTGGTGAATACGATGAGGAATTTGGTGAACTATTTAGAGTATTGGCTGATTTTGATTATTACTTACCAAGTTCAGACAAAATGCAGTACCAGTTTGTCACCAAGGTGCAAGAGTACGCGCAGCAAACGCTTAATTGTACGCTCAGTGCGGAAGCTTTCGCACGCTTACTTAAATTTAGTTATCGTCAAGCGGAGCATCACACCAAACTCTCTGCGCGATTTGCCGATGTTTTGGAGCTCGTGGCAGAAGCGAGCTTTTACGCCAAACAAGACGATGTCAGTCAAATCGAAGCGGATCATATCGACGAGGCGATTGCAGGCAAACAATACCGCACAGGGCAACTGAGCGAAAATATGCTCAGCGATATTCAAGAAGGCCATACCTTGATAGCGACCGAAGGTAAAGCAGTGGGCAAAGTAAATGGACTGACAGTATTACACATTGGTGATACGGCATTTGGTACGCCAGCGCGCATTACTGCAACGGTGTATGCCGGTGCTGATGGTGTGATTGATGTAGAGCGTGAAGCTGAGCTGGGTAAGTCCATTCACTCAAAAGGGGTGATGCTACTAACAGGTTACTTAGGTAATAAATACGCTCAGAACTTTGCACTGACTTTGAGTGCCAATATTGCTATTGAGCAAAGTTATGGTTATATCGATGGCGATAGTGCCTCCTTGGCTGAACTGTGTGGTCTCATATCCGCAATTACACAATTACCGATTAATCAGTCATTGGCGTTAACGGGGTCAATCAATCAGCATGGTGAAGTGCAAGCCATTGGTGGTGTGAATGAAAAAATCGAAGGTTTCTTTAAACTGTGCAAAATGCGTGGCTTAACAGGTGGGCAAGGGGTGATCATCCCTAACTCTAACCGTGTAAACCTAGTATTGGATGATGAAATTGTCGCTGCTGTGACTAATGGTAAATTCAATATTTACGCGGTGGAAAGTGTTGATGAAGCACTCACATTGCTTATGGATAAGCCGGCAGGAAAGCTAAAAGATGGCGAATACCCTGAAAGCAGTATCAATGCGCTTGCTTTGGAACGTTTGGCCCATATTGCTAATGTGGTTAATGGCGAAGATAAAGAAGACGAGAAAGACAACGAAAAGCAAAAAGGTGAATAATGTCGACCACAAATATCATTTTATTGGTTGTGATTTTGGTGCTAGCAGGGCTAGTTTACAAACAATCTAAATCACAAAAGCAATCCGCGCAGTTTAATCGCAAAATGGCGCAGGAATTTTTAGCACAAAACGTCACAAAAGAGGGGATCCAAACTACGGAGTCGGGTTTACAGTATGAAGTTTTGCAAAGCGGCAGTGGAGAGACACACCCAACTGCAACCAGTAAAGTCAAAGTGCATTATCATGGCACTTTAATTGATGGCAGTGTATTTGATAGTTCAGTGTTGCGTGATAGCCCAATTAGTTTTGGTTTGAATCAGGTGATCCCGGGTTGGACCGAAGGGGTACAGCTAATGAAAGAAGGGGATAAGTTTCGTTTTTTTATTAGTCCAGATTTAGGTTATGGCGATAGAGCCGCAGGTAAAATCGAACCTGGATCATTACTTATTTTTGAGGTTGAGCTTCTGGGGATAGAAATATAAAGAAGCTAACTTTCTAAGAAATATGGCCAGTGCGATTGCACTGGCTTTTTTTTAAAATGTGACAGGCACTCCATCTCTGCCGCCATCTGGCTGATCATCATGTTGGCATCGTGCACTACCAAAACATGCGCCATTGCCGCCGCCAATCAGCGGTGTTGCACCTTGGTCTAGTTTTTTATCATTGTTCACAAGACGCTTTAGCATTTTCTTTTTTAATTGTACTTTCATTATAAGTTTCCTTTTTGTAATAAATCCGTCATTAGAGTTACATTATTTGGGTGCTTATGTAAAGTGGGTGTGTAAAAATTCAACCTTAGGGGCTGTTGTGTAATTGATTTGCACGGGAGTGTGTTGATGATAAGGGTAACATATATGTTCTGCATACTGCCTGAAGCATCTAGCCTAGCTTTTGCACAATGAGAGACGTCATTCAATACTATAGTTTGTATCGTGAAAACTTAAAGTCAGTCGCTGTGGCGTTTGTATATGCGAAAATCAAGGCGCCATTAGTAAATTTCGCTAAGGTGAATTTGCTCAATACTAAGAGTTAAAGCTGAGAAAGCAGAAATACCCAACGCCGAGTTAGCCACAAGGAAGTACCAGAAAGAGAAACGAACTTTCTAAATTTTGTACAAATGAGTTGAAAAGTTGAACGTCAATAGTCAGGTAAATAAGCAGTTAAAGTTACTCTTGGATAGTTGCTCAACCGCTTTGTCAAACACGTGATCTGATGTGTTTTTAAATGGTGCAAAAATCAAGATAAATTAATTTTTAGGTAAAAAATTACCTTAAATTTTAATTGATTAGGAGAGGGAATTAACTATATCATGATTGTACCTATTTTGTTTTTTTCATGTAGTTAATATTTTGACAGGGAAATTTATGAAATCACATTTTTCTTCACTGATACCTTTTGTTGGTACTGTTTTTTGTCTTCTTTCAACACAAACTGTTGCGAATGAAAACAGCGCGTTACGTTACTCGTTGGGAACTGGTCTTCCCTATTTTTTAAACCTTGAAGTGGGTAGCTACTCAGATGAAAGCGGTCTGTATTTAAATTTGGGTCAAGGCCCTGATGCTGGTTTACACCTTGGTTGGGAGCAAGTGGTAAGTGATAACAAAAAACACTCACTTGGTCTGGTATTGGGGGCTGTCGGTGTACGTCATGATGACACAAAAATAGAGTGTGATGATGAAGACAGTGGCGCTGAACAACTCGGGTGTGTTATTGGAAAAGCGTTAGCGAGCTCACTGGATTACAGTGGCGTTTACGGTTTAGGCGCTAGCTATGGTTATTCTATCTCGGGTTTGTACAATGAGCCCGGCTGGAAGGTTCGCTTTATTGCAGGTTATGGAGAGCAAAGAGAAAGTAAACGAAATGTCGGCAGTGCGTCGATTAGTTTGCGGTATCAGTTTTAATGCTAGATGTGATATACGTACGTAGTTGAATATCAACAACATCAGAGGCTTATTTTGAATAAAGTGGTATTAATCAGTGGTGCTGGCAGAGGTATTGGTGCAGCGACGGCCATTAAGTTGGCATCACAGGGCTATAAGGTTGCTATCAATTACAAGCAAAATCATCAAGCTGCTGAGGATGTATTAGTACAAATTAAACGCCATGGTGGGGAGGGGGCATTGTTTCAAGCTGATATTAGCGATGAAAACACGGTTACTTCCCTATTTGAACAAATTCTGCATACACTTGGGCCTGTGAGTCATTTGGTCAACAATGTTGGCGTACTGCAAACACAAATGCGTGTAGAACAAATGAACGCGGAGCGTATCAACAGCATTTTAATGCAAAATGTAACTCCCTACTTTATTTGTGCTCGTGAAGCCATAAAACACTTCAGGGCTTATCATGTACCTCGGCAATGTGCCATTGTAAATGTATCATCAGCGGCATCGCGTTTAGGTGGTGCGAATGAATATGTTGACTATGCCGCCTCGAAAGGGGCGATTGACTCCTTTACCATTGGCTTATCACTGGAGCTGGCCGATAGCGGAATTCGTGTTAATTGCGTTAGACCAGGTTGCATTTATACTGACATTCATACAGATGGTGGAGAACCTGAACGTGTAGATCGATTAGCCTCGCTATTACCTATGAAGCGCGGTGGAAGCAGCGAAGAAGTCGCGAATGCCATTGCATGGTTACTTAGCAATGAAGCCAGTTATGTGACGGGGAGTTTTATCGACCTTGCTGGTGGTAAGTAGTTGTAAGGCGCTTAAGTCGGTGTTGCATTAGGGCGTTTTGATAATAATGCCCTAATTGCCTGAGCAATAAAGCTCAAGTTTTTAAAGTCAAAGTTTATGTCCTGACTATTTAGCCCATCATGTAATTGTGCATATCTAAGCAGTGCTGCACTATCTTGTTGTACTGGATACTGAGCACGTACATAAATTAACACATAGCAATTTGCTGACTCGCAGTCTAAAGCCTGCATTAGACTGTGTTCTTCTGTACTTAGTGTTGGATTAAATGAATTAGTCAAATTGGGGACGTAAAGATGTTTTATGTATATGCTGTGCTGGTTCTTTGTGTATTTACAAATATCCTTGATCCCATGGCCTTGTACGGCCGAAACATGTATTTTTTCCAACCTCGGCATCTTTGACATATCCCTTGTATTAATACTCTTTCTTCGTTCATAACATTGTGTCTATAGAGCTGTGAAAAAATCTCCCCAAAATTAAAAAGGGTAGTGAAGTGATAATGGCGGACAGCGCACATCTGATTGGTTGTAGCAGCGTTGATGTCTATATAATTAAACTTAATTTTTATGTGGGGAGATTTTTCCACACAGACCCATAGACAATGTTAACTCAAGGTAATGATTTTGAGACAAAGCTATGGATGGAATAAATATGATAAATGGGCTTACGGCTTCTGTGCAGGCTGCTAGCGGGTTTAATGATATTTTGGTGTACAGAAAGGGAGAGCAAAGCGTTTACATTAAGCATGTGTTTGCCAATAAAGTTAACCAATGTTTAAAGCCTGCTATTAGTGCACGTGATATTGATTTAATACGCCAGCTTGATGGGCTTAATTTACGTTATTACGTACTTGTACATATCAAAAATGCCAACAGCAGTCAGTTTGATGTGGCGCTCTTTTTGGATGACTATGAAGCGATACAGGGCATAGCGCAAGAAGTAGCCTTACAACGTGTAATGCCTTTGCCAATGGCCTTTCATATTATTAACTCGATTCTATTGTAGGAGTCGATCATGATAAATAATACGCAACGTAGAAAGGCGCTAGTTGATAAGTTTAAATTGGAGTTACAAACAGGCATACGCGCTTTGAGAAAAGAAAGAGGCTTAACGCAAAAACAGCTTGGGTCATTATTGGGCGTCGATCAGGCCACCATCAGCAACTTTGAAAGTGGTAAAACGGTCATTAGTATCACCCAAGCTTACGAAGTCTATTTGATGTTTGGTAAGGAACTCACCTGTGTTAGTTACGAAAAAGATTCTAGGCTAGAGTATCGTGACAGTGTATCGCATTAATAGCGAATGCACTAAGTAGTAAGCTGTTTATAGTAATAGCTCGTGCTACTAAAAGCACCTTCGCAGTCGGTCACAAAATGTGGTATTTGACCTGCTTTTTGGTAGCCGAGCGCTTGGTAAAAAAATTCCGATTTATCCCCTGTTTGGGTATCTAAAAATAACAGCGACAAGCCTTGCTTCCTTGCATGCATTTCTAAGCTGTTCATTAATTTTCGCGCTAGGCCTTGTCTTTGCATTTTTGGATGCACAATCAGTTTTTCTATTTCAGCCCTATGCTGACCATTTTGCTTTTGACAAGGCACCAATTGCACAGCAGCTAGCGCATTTTGGTTGTTTAAAATAGCAAATACACGGCGCTGTTTGGCTTGTAATTGAGTTTCAACAGTGTGCCAAAAGCTTGTCATGAGCTCATATTGAGCAGGGGCATAAAATCCTACAGAGGCACCATCGTTCACGCACAGTGCGAGCAATTCGTTAAGTGATGTTTGCAGTGATGAGATGCTCTTAAGCTCAATGACTTCGAACTTGTTTGAATTCATATAGTTTGTAGCCCTTTCAATGAGTGATCAATGGCTAAAAGGTGTTGCTCCAGTACCCGTTTGCTTTGTTTCAATCGCTTGGTTTGCTGTTTAGGTTTTGCACTGGCCAAGCGAACCGCTTGATAAACACTGCGTTTAGGTAACGCGTATTGCGCTGCGGCATCTGAAATTGAAAGTTGTTCACTCAATACTTTATGTACTGCTTCTAACATGAGTGGGTGTTGTAATGATAGTGCTCTCATTGTTTCTCTCCTACGACTTTAACAGGATGCTGAAGATCATGAATTTGCCAGATACTGATATCTAAATGCCAAAGCATGTACAGAGTTTGGTAAAAATGAAACATATCGATCACCTATGTGATATTGACTTGGTGACAAGTTATTAGGAAGAAATATGCCAGAATAAGAAAGTGCTATATTTCATATGCTTATGGTTTTTTGAATTGGCTGGTGATGTCATGTTGCACCAAGAATGCGAGCAAATCGATGAAATTGCACTAAAGCAATGCACAACTTCAGATCAATGAATTAGAGCACGTTGCGTTCAATACGCTTTAGTAAACGATGTTTAAACTGAGCCAAAGAAACAAATACCAGTAATAGCGCAATTAAAGCCCACATAGGCGTTTGTCCATACCGGTTGTAAATGCTGTAACCTTGAATGAGATTAACATCGACTTTTAAAGTATCAGCAATGAATTGCGGCAATACCTGTTGCTCTTTTGAGATAGGGTCATAAACACCAGTAATACCGTTATTGGTTGCCCTGATCAAGGGGCGTTGTAGCTCCAAAGCGCGCATACGGGCAATTTGCATGTGTTGATGTGGACCATGAGAATCGCCAAACCAGGCATCATTACTCACCGTAAATAAAATATCTGAGTGGTTAGTAAAGTTATCTCGTACCAATTCACTAAATGCTATTTCGTAACAAATGGCAGGAAGGATATGTAATCCATTGGCAATCAAATTAGACTGAATGCGCTCGCCGCGTGTGAAAGATGACATGGCTAAATTAAATAAGGGGGCGAGTGGGCGTAAAATATCTTCAAAGGGTACAAACTCGCCAATAGGTAGAAGCTGGTGCTTTTGATATCGGTTGGCGTGTAAATACTGATAATGGCCTTGTGTATCCGTACGGTTCTTTTTACCGAGCACAACTAAAGTATTGAATACCGTTTTACTATGGAGCTGGTAGTCAGGGATCCCTGTGATGAGTGCCGTATTGTTAAATGCCGCGGCTTTGTCTAAGTCATTCAAAAATGGTGCGGCAAAATCCTCTATTTCGGGTATTGCAGCTTCAGGCCAAACGACAAGGTCCACATCGTGCCAAAGTGGTCGTGTCATGTCTCGGTATTTAGACATGGTTGGCCAAAAGTGCTCAGGCTCCCAGCGTAAGCTTTGTTGAATGTTACCTTGCACGAGTAATGTTGAAATGTGCTGCCCAGTTCTCTTTGGCGTTTCAATCAGCATGTTGACTGACAATAGCGCTAAGAATGAAATGGCTAAGATTAAGGTGGGCTTGGCGCTTTTCAGCTTCGCTGTATAGTACAGGGCCGCACCTATAAAGACACACAATAATGTGAGTCCTGCTTCACCAATAATTGGAGCAAAAGTATTTAGTGGGCTATCAGTGAGTGTATAGCCAAAACTGAGCCAAGGAAAGCCAGTTAATAGCTTGCCGCGTAGCCATTCAAAAATGGCAAACCCCGTCACTAGCATAGCAGTTCGCTGCCAAGCACTATGCTGAAATTTACTGGCAAGCATAAACGCAAACATTGGGTATAGTGACAGGTAGCCACACAACAGCGTCATCAATAGTAAGGAAATAGGTAAGGGTAGGCCACCGAATTGAGCAATGGAGACATGAACCCAACTTATTCCAAGCGAAAACCAACCGAACCCAAAAATAAAACCATATTTAGCGGCTTGTTTAATTGAGGGTGTATCAGTGGCATAACAGGCCAGCGTTAAGGCAATAAAAACCAGCGGCCATATGTTAAACGGTGCATAGGCGAAGGTAAGCGCAAGGCCTGACAATAAAGCCAGCCATGCGCGTTTATCTTTGCATAATAGGACGAGTTTATTCAGCTTCGTCGTCGCCATCTTCTGATTTAGGTACAGTGACTTGGAGTTGTATAATACGACGGTTATCCGAGTTTGTTACTTTAAACTGCAACGGTTCAATGTCGATGGTTTCACCACGGCTTGGCATATGACCAAACGCATGCAGAATGATACCGCCGATGGTATCGGCCTCTTGGGTATCAAAACCTGTTTTGAAAAATTCGTTGAACTCGTCTAATGGTGTCAGTGCCTGAACTGTGTAGGTATGCTTAGACAATTGACGAATATCTTGCTGATCTTCATCATCATCATGCTCGTCTTCAATTTCACCGACAATGATCTCGAGAATATCTTCAATGGTGACTAAGCCTGATACTCCGCCGTATTCATCCACAACAATTGCCATGTGATAACGCTTTTGGCGAAACTCATTGAGTAGAGTATCAACACGTTTACTTTCCGGTACCACAATCGCTGGGCGCAAATAGTCACGCAATGCGGGTAAGTTTTCGTCTTTGTTTAAGATAAGTGGCAATAAATCTTTTGCCAGTAAGATACCTTCAACATGGTCTTTGTCTTCACAGATCACAGGAAAGCGAGAGTGCGAAGACTCTACCATAGTAGGCAGTTGTTGCTCTAACGACTCATCTACATCCAGAGTTATCATTTGTGAGCGAGGTATCATGATGTCTCGTACTTTGAGTTCTGATACGCCAAGTACGCCTTCCATCATGTCTTTGGTTTCAGGATCGATTAGCGCTCTTTCTTGCGCATCGGCAATGACCTCTACCAACTCTTCTTTGTTTTGGGGTTCCCCTTGCAGCATCTGTGTGATGCGTCCCAACCAGGTTTTGCCAGAAGAACCCTGGCTACTCTGCGAGTTATCGTCGCTCATTGTCGTGTTTTACTCCGTAAATATAAAAATCTATGTGCAGAATGCGTGATATCTGTTGTTAAATGTCATCACGATAGGGGTCACTGATCCCCAGTTCTGCTAAAAACTCTTTTTCAAGACTTTCCATTTCCATGGCGTCCTGTTCATTTATATGGTCAAAGCCAAGCAAATGCAAGCAGCCATGGATCACCATATGAGCAAAATGCTCATGAAATGACTTTTCTTGCTCGATTGATTCACGCTTAACGACCTGTGGACAAATAACTAAATCACCAACCAGAGGTAAGTTAATACCCGGTGGTGCTTCAAATGGAAATGACAGCACATTAGTGGGTTTATCTTTGCCACGGTATTGATTGTTGAGCTCTTGACTCTCTTGTTCGTCTGCAATGCGGATGGTGAGCTCTGCTTCCTCTTTGTATGGCAGCAAGGCTTTTTCTGCCCATAGAGTAAATTGCTGCTCAGAGGGTAAATCATCAAAGTTACAGGCTATTTGCAGGTCTAATTCTATGCTCATTATTCTTGCTCTTTGTTTTGTTTAGCCTGCTTATATGCTTGCTCTTTGGCGGCTTTTTCTTTGCGTTCGGCTTCTTCTTTTTTCTCGTATGCTTCCACAATACGTGCCACTACAGGGTGGCGAACAACATCGTGAGACTGGAAGAAGTTAAATGAAATTTCTTCTACATCGCCCAATACTTCAATAGCATGGCGAAGCCCAGAGCGTGCACCACGTGGCAAGTCAATCTGAGTAATATCACCGGTGATCACGGCCTTTGAGTTAAAACCGATACGAGTTAAAAACATTTTCATTTGCTCTGTGGTGGTATTTTGGCTCTCATCCAAAATAATAAACGCATCGTTTAGGGTTCGGCCACGCATGTAAGCAAGAGGAGCAACCTCAATGACGTTCTTCTCAATCAAGCGCTCGACTTTTTCAAACCCCAGCATTTCGAATAATGCATCGTAAAGCGGGCGCAAATATGGGTCGATTTTTTGGGTTAAGTCACCGGGTAAGAAACCTAGCTTTTCACCCGCTTCAACGGCTGGGCGGGTTAATAAAATACGACGAATTTCTTGGCGCTCTAGCGCATCAACCGCAGCAGCGACAGCAAGATAAGTTTTACCGGTACCCGCAGGTCCTACACCAAAGCAAATATCGTGGGTTAAGATATTAGCCACATATTGGCTTTGGTTTGGGTTACGTGGTTTTACCACGCCACGGCGAGTCTTAATATAAACTTCTTGTTCCCATACGGCTGGCGCATCTTGTTCAAGCACGTTTGCTTCGGTAATGGCCAAGTGAACATGATCAGGCTCAATTTCATTAAGCTGGCCACGAATGGGCTGAGTATCAACGTATAAAGACTTTAATATGTCCATTGCAGCTTTGGCTTGTAACGGTTGACCCGTTACCTTAAACCAGTTGTCACGATGGGCGACTTCTACCCCTAAGCGGCGCTCTATTTGTTTTATGTTTTCATCAAAAGGTCCACACAATGATGAAAGACGGTTGTTGTCGGCGGGTTCTAGGTAAAATTCAAGGTTCTTTAACTGACTACTCAAAATAGCTTCCTGTAATAATTACGCCAGCATAGGCTGGCGTCATCAATCTGATTTATGGCGTAAACGTGGTAACGCCTAACTCATCAGCTTCTGGTTCTGCTGGTGCGCGGTTTAAAATATCAGCCGGCGCAACATCCTTACGCAAGTTCATTTCTGATTCTGTACGAATAAGCTCGCCACGTAAAGAGTTTGGTAAAGCTTCAGTAATACGTACATCCACAAACTGACCGATCACTGAGTGTGGACCTTCAAAGTTTACCACTCGGTTGTTTTCGGTACGGCCTCTTAATTCCATAGGGTTCTTTTTCGATGGACCTTCAACTAGGATACGCTGCTCGGTATCGAACATCTTACGGCTAATGTCTTGTGACATTTGGTTGATACGGTTTTGTAAAATGTACAAGCGCTCTTTCTTCTCTTGCTCCGATACATCGTCTGGTAGATCCGCTGCAGGTGTGCCTGGACGCGCTGAATAGATGAAGCTAAAGCTCATATCAAAACCAATATCATTGATAAGGTTCATGGTTGCTTCAAAATCCGCTGCAGTTTCACCTGGGAAACCAATGATGAAATCAGATGACATGCTTAGATTCGGGCGAATTTTACGCAGCTTACGAATAGTTGATTTGTACTCAAGTGCGGTATGGCCGCGCTTCATCAGATTCAAAACACGGTCTGAACCGCTTTGTACGGGTAAGTGTAAGTGGTCTACCAGTTCAGGCACGTCAGCGTATGCTTCAATGATGTCTGGTGTAAATTCTACCGGATGTGATGTGGTGTAACGAATACGGTCGATACCATCAATGGCTGCAACATATCGCAGTAGATCTGAGAAGTAGCAAGTTTCACCATCATGAGTTTCACCACGGTAGGCATTTACGTTTTGACCTAGCAGGTTTACTTCACGTACGCCTTGCTCTGCTAGCTGTGCAACTTCTAGTAATACATCGTCCAGTGGGCGGCTTACTTCTTCACCACGTGTGTAAGGTACTACGCAGAAAGTACAGTATTTTGAACAACCTTCCATAATCGATACGAACGCAGAAGGGCCTTCTGCTTTAGGTTCAGGAAGACGGTCGAACTTTTCAATCTCTGGGAATGAAATATCAACCACTGCGCCTTGTTTGCTTTGTACTTGCTTGATCATCTCAGGTAGACGGTGCAGTGTTTGCGGGCCAAACACGATATCTACAAAAGGCGCGCGCTGACGAATGGTGTCTCCTTCTTGCGAAGCAACACAACCACCAACACCAATCACTAAGTCTGGGTTGTCGTCTTTTAATAGCTTCCAACGACCAAGTTGGTGAAATACTTTCTCTTGTGCCTTTTCACGAATTGAACAGGTATTGAGTAAGATAACATCAGCTTGCTCGGCTTCTTCTGTTAATTGATAGCCATTGGTGGCATCTAGTAAGTCAGCCATTTTCTGAGAGTCGTACTCATTCATCTGACAACCCCAGGTTTTAATATGCAACTTTTTACTCATTGAAATATTGCCTCGTTTTCAATTCGGATCTTTATGCACAACGTCGCGCAATTCGTAGTTCGCTATGCAACTGCAAAGCTTAAAGGACGCGTATTTTATATGACCTACGGTCACTAGCCAAGTATAGTTTTTAACTTTAAAAAGGTGGATCAAAGGTAAGCGTATTGCGCAGATTACAATCGGACAAAAGTCATGAAGTTAAGATACAATAACTAGGTTCCAAATTGATAGGGCAAACAATATGAAAAACAAGGTAGTGGTTGTTGGCGGCGGCATGGTTGGTGCAGCAGCTGCGTTGAAACTTGCCAAGCTTGGCGCACAGGTTACGGTGCTTGAGAGGCAGCTCGTAGATGCTCAAGAGGTTCTGAGCAGCGAGCAGGTTGATATCCGAGTCTCGGCGATTAATCGCTTTTCAGAAAGCTTACTCGATGAACTAGGCGCGATGTCACTGCTACGCCAATGTCGTGTCGCGCCTTACCACCAACTCGAAGCATTTGAACAAGAAAATAATACATTACTGTTTGATAGATCAGAGGTCTCACAAACGCACTTAGGGCACTTGGTTGAAAACAAACTTATTCAAGCCGGCCTTTGGGCGCAGTTTGCAGAGCATGGTATTGATGTTGAACTTGTCTCTTCAGCCCCAATTGCGCTTGAGCAAAATATTGATTCCATAACTTTGCGTTATGAAGATAAAACATACCACGCAGATTTACTCATTGCTGCTGACGGTGGTCGTTCACAAGTTCGTCAGTTAGCGGGGATTGGTTTGACGGGTTGGCAATATCAGCAAGCATGCATGGGAATTTTGATTAAATTAGATGCTCCGCAGCAATACAAAACTTGGCAGCAGTTTAAGCCATCTGGCCCTATCGCATTCTTGCCTATGCAGGCACCTTATGCGAATTTGATTTGGTATCAAAATGCCGAAGATCTTGCCAAGTTTGTAAGCTTGTCAAATGAGCAATTAAAAGAGCAAATATTGACTCATTTCTTTGAGTTGCCCGGAGATTTTAGCGTAGAGCAAAAAGCGCTATTTCCTCTTGCACGGCAGCATGCTAACCAGTACAGCCAAGGGCGCTTAGTTTTGGTGGGTGATGCAGCACACACAATTAATCCATTAGCAGGGCAGGGCGTGAATCTTGGCTTTAAAGACGTTGCCGCGTTGGCTGAGAGTTTAGAAAGCGCTGACGACTTAGGCAATACAAAGGCGTTGAAGGCTTATGAGCGCAAACGCCGTGGTGATAATTTAGCCATGATGAGCATGATGGACGCATGTTACTTTGGTTTCTCTAATGAGATACAACCACTTAAGCTCATAAGAAATAGTATTTTAAAAGTGGCAAACAATGCAGGCCCAATCAAACGTAAAGTATTGGAACATGCTTTAGGTTGGTAAGGCAAAGTTGAGCGAAAATATAACGGGCTTAGGTCCGTTTTTTATGACAATAAAAATGTTGACTAATGTGTTAAAAAAATTGAAATGATTAAATATAAAGAATATTACTAGAAGGTTTTTTGAAGTGATGGTGCGGAGGGAGAGACTTGAACTCTCACACCCGAAGATACTGGAACCTAAATCCAGCGCGTCTACCAATTCCGCCACCCCCGCATCACAGGATATGCTTTTAAGCATAATGAAGTAGTTGAAAGCTACTTTGATTCGACTTTCCATTTTTATTGGTAGGGAAAATGGCTGGAGTACCAGGATTTGAACCTGGGAATGGCGGGATCAAAACCCGCTGCCTTACCGCTTGGCGATACTCCAACAGTCGATTATTCAAATCTTTATTTCTCATCTTTAAAAGATGGTGCGGAGGGAGAGACTTGAACTCTCACACCCGAAGATACTGGAACCTAAATCCAGCGCGTCTACCAATTCCGCCACCCCCGCACAGGAGGTTGTGTTTTTTAGTGGAACCTAAATCCAGCGTTTAAATCAACATCTGGCCAATTCCGCCATCCCCACACTGAGGGATTTGAAAAATCCTAATTTTAATCTTCCACTCTTATTGGTAGAAAGAGTGGCTGGAGTACCAGGATTTGAACCTGGGAATGGCGGGATCAAAACCCGCTGCCTTACCGCTTGGCGATACTCCAACGATTTAAGTATAAATTTTACATCTTTAAGAGATGGTGCGGAGGGAGAGACTTGAACTCTCACACCCGAAGATACTGGAACCTAAATCCAGCGCGTCTACCAATTCCGCCACCCCCGCACA